>JBCDHK010000137.1:0-9055 GCA_038750185.1 Pseudomonadota bacterium | reverse complement strand
TGGCGGTGATCTTCCTCCTCGGCTTCTTCCTCGACTTCATCGAGATCGCCGTGGTGGTGGTGCCCATCGTGGCCCCCATCCTGCTTATGGATCCGGGCGCCAACATCACCGCCGTCTGGCTCGGCGTGATGATCGGGCTCAACATCCAGTCCTCGTTCCTGACGCCGCCGTTCGGCTTTGCGCTGTTCTATCTGCGCGGTGTGGCGCCGCCCTCGGTCAAGACCACCGACATCTACAAAGGCGTGGTGCCGTTCATCGCCTTGCAGTTGATCGCGCTGGGCATCGTCGGCTCCTATCCGCCGCTGGTGAACTACCTGCCGAGCCGGATCAGCCTTGTGGGCGAGAACGCCCCGCCCCCGGTCAATCCGCTGTTGCAAAGCTGCATCGAGACCTGGGTGATGCGCGAGTTGGACGTCGACGAGGCCCAGATCCGCGCGGCGGTGTCGGAGGCCCAGTCCCTGCCGCTCGACGCCCTGCCGCGCAACATTCGCGGCGATCTCTCGGGCGCGTTCGAGGAGGCGTTGGCGGTCTTCGAGCATGTCGATGAGATCGCTGCCGCCCGCATCGAGATCGACGCCGCCACCCCGGCCTATGCGCCGATCCACACCGAAGTGCGCCGCTTGGAGCGTGATATCCGCAAGGACGAAGAGCGCATCGAGGAACTGGAGGACCGGGTCGACGATCTGCGTTTCATCGAAAACCCCGCCCCCGGCACCCGTGAGGCACTGGAGGCCGAGATCGCGCGCCTGGAGGCCGAGATGGAGACCCTGGCCGCGGAAATCCCCGCCGATTGGGACGACACCTATGCCGCCTTCGCCACACTCCTGCGTGCTGAGCAAAACGCCGGACGGGCCTATCGCCGCTCCTCCGATGAGGCGGTCGAGCCGGTGCTGGAGTTCATCGCGGTGCTGGAGTTCAACGACGCTTTCGTCGCATTGGAGGGCGATCTGCGTGCGCTCACCGCTGCGGTGGATGGTGTTGTCGACGAGGCCACGGGAGATGCGCTCTCGGATCGGATCAGGGACGTCCGCTCGGCCTTTTCGGATACTGAAGCCGGGCGCGATCTGACTGGGGCGTTGCGCGATGCCACCCGTCCTTTCCGCGACGACACGCCCGATCTGGCGGCGGTGCGCGCCTCGCTTGCCGAGGCCGAGGCTGCTTTCGAGGAGGAGCGTGCGTGGCGTGAGGCGGGGGCGGCCGAGATCGTGCCGGGTCTGCGCACCTATCTGGCGGCGCTCGATCGCACCATCGGTTTGCGCCAAAAGCCCCAGATGCCGCGCGATGTGGCCCTCGATGTGGCAGCCTGTCAGGCCAACCACCGCGACATCTCGCTCTACTTCTGAAGAAGCACACCGCGGCCCGGGACACTCGGGCCGCGAAACCGTCGGGCCGGGCGACGCCTAAAGCGCTCGCCGACCTGACTGCATCAGGCCACGCGCTCTAAGATGGTGTTGTATCTTGGTGCCTTAGCCCGCAGACTGTCTCAATCTGTTCGGGCGGTGCTCTAGCCCGGCAGCGCCCTCAAACCCCGGGGCAGCCCTCGCTCTGATGGCGCCAGATCGTCAGATTGCTGGCCTGCTCACACCGTGAAAGCACCTGGCGCTGTCCGATGGTAAGGCAGGCCATTTGCCCCACCTCCACCCGTCTGCCCTGACTGTCGGTACAGTAGCAGTCGGGGTAGGAGTAGCCCTCCTTGGGCGGTGGTGGCACGAATTGTTGCGAATGTTCTTCTGCGCCAGCTTGGGCCGACATTAGTAGTGCAAAGACTATCAGCAACCTTTTCATACCTTTCACTCTATCGCCAACGCGGTCAGGCGCCAAGCGCCAACAAGGCCGCACCCCATGCGAGGGTCATACGGCGCGCTTTCGCACCGCCGTTAAGGTTTCGTTTGTCGGATCAGCGTTACTCAGAACAGGTCCAGCGCCCACACCAGGTGCATTGTGCTGGTGTGCGGGCTTCGGGTCGCGGCGCGATGAGCGGCGGTACGATGAGCGGCGCGACGGCGGGAGGTGGGACGGCGGGCGGCGTGACGACAGGCGGTTGGACGGGACGACGGACGGTGGGATGACGGGGCAGCCGGGCAGCGCGACGGGACGACGGGCGCTGAAACGGCAGGACGATGGCAAGGCAGCGCAGCAATCGCGGGCCGGCAGCAGGAGTGCGCATGAGAGCACCGGTGCGAACGACCCAACGACGCAGCGCGCAAACCTCGCTCTGCTTGGCAGCACTTCTATCGGTCTTGGCCTTCGCCCAAGCCGCCGCCGAGCCCTGGCGCCTCCTGCTCGATCTCGACAGAACGCGCAACCCCGCCTCAGCCCACGCCATCGAAATGGGCGTGCGCACCGCCCTAGCCGCCGCCGGCAATCGCCTGGGCGGGCGTGCGGTCGAAGTCGTCCCCCTCGATAATCGCGGCAACGTCAAACGCGCGCTCCTTAGCCTGCGCGCCTATCTCGACGACCCCAACGCCCTCGCGGTGGTCGGTGGCATCCACTCTCCCCCCTACCTGCGTTACCGCGAGATGATCAACCGCGAAGGCGTGCTGACCCTGCTGCCCTGGTCCTCTGCGGCGCCGATCACCCGCCCCGAGGGGCCTGACAACTGGATCTTCCGCCTCTCGGTCGACGACGACAAAATGGGCGAGCGCATCGTCGGCCATGCGGTGGAGCGGAGCGGCTGCCAACAGCCCGCGCTGCTGCTGCTCAAGACCGGCTGGGGGCGCTCGGCGGAGGACAACATGGGCCGTGCCCTGGCCGCCCGCGGGCTCGGCGCGGCGCCGGTGTTCTGGTTCGACGACGGCATCGGAGCGGTGGCGGCGCGGCTTTTGGCGCGCGATATCGCCAGTGCCGGTGCCGATTGCGTGCTGCTCGCAGCCTCTCCCTTGACTGGGGCCGCGCTCGCAAAGGCACTCGATGCGACAGCCACCAATGAAGGCCAGACCGCCAGTCCGATCCGCATCTTCGCCCACTGGGGGATCATCGCTGGGCCCTTCACCGACCATGTCGGCCATGGCCTGCGCCAGCGCCTGGGTCTGCGCGTTTTGCAAACCTGTGCACTACTGACCGGCGCACGGCGGCGGGCGGCCGTGTTTGAGGTGCTCGCCCACGCCAAGCGGCTCTACCCGGACACCTTCGCCGAACCCGAGAGCCTGCCCGCCCAGGCAGGCTTCATCCACGCCCACGACCTGACCCGCCTGCTGATCGCCGCCGCAGAGCAGTCCGCGATCGGGCAAGACGGCCCCGCCAGCGATATCCACGACACCCGCCGCCGCCTGCGCGCCGCCCTGCAATCGTTGGAGCGCCCGGTGGAGGGACTGATCCGGCAATATAGCCAGCCCTTCGCACCCTGGCAGGGCCCCGGGGGCGACCGCGACGCCCATGAAGCGCTGGGCCTGGCCGATTTGTGCATGGCGCGCTTTGATGCGCGCGGGCGTCTGCATGCCATTCCCAACACTGCCCTCGATGTGCGGGTGCGCTGATGCGGCGGCACCGGCTGGCACTGACCTTCTGGGGCTTTCTACTCGGCGGACTGGCGCTGACGGCGGCGCTTGGCGGGCTCGGCGTCTGGCTATCCTCGGGCCCGGCCTTCGAGCGCTTCCAGGAACGCTCGCTCAACTCGCAAAGCCGCGAGAGCGCCCGCGCGCTGTCCGTGGTGCTGGCCGAGCACGCCCGCGCCCTTACCTATCTCGCCCGCCGCCCACGCCTTTATGCCGCCGTCACCGGCGAGGCCATCGAGCAAGACGCCGGGCGCGATCTGATCACTAGCTTCGATTTGTTCGAAGACGTGCGCACCATCGCCGTCTACGACGTGCTCCAAGAGGCGGTGATCGCCGAGCCCGCCGGCACCGAGAGCGCCTTCTCGCCCGCCCAGCGCGCCGCCCGGGTCGCGCGCCTGCTCGAAGCCGAGCGCCAGGACGTCCTGGTCCGACACGCCCGCCACGACGATCACGTCCATTTCCTGCTCGCCACACCGATCCTGCGCCAGGGTCTGAGCGAGGGGGTGCTCAGCATGGAGATCGCGGCCGATCCGGCCCTGGGGCTGACCGGGACCACCCGTGCGCGCATCGCCAACCCGGGCGGACCCGCTACGGCCCTCGGCCCGGGCGAGCGCCTGCTCAGCCAGCCGATCGAGGGCACCGGGCTCACGCTCGATCTGATCTGGAACTCCACCGCCGTCGAGCGCGAGCGCGCCGCCTTGGTGCGCGATGTCGTGGCCAGCATGGCGCTGTGCTTGTTGCTGGCCTTTGCCGGGCTCGGCGCGCTCGGGCGGCGGGTGATCGTCAACCCGCTGTTGGCGCTGGAGCACTCGCGCCGCGAGTTGGCCGAAAGCGAGACCAAGGCACGCGAACTGGCGCGCATCGCCGAAGTGGTCAACGACGCCATCTTCACCGCTGATGCCAACGGCGGTATCCTCTGGTGCAACTCCGCTTTTGAGCGCCAATGTGGCTTGCCGCTGGAGGAGATGATCGGCCTGAAGCCAGAGCAGGGGCTGCGTGCGCGCGGCGTCGATCAGGCCAGCGCCCGCCGCATCGTAAACACGCTCGCCGCAGGCCAGCCACTGCGTATCGTACTGCACGCCCAGCCCAAGGCCAGCGAGCCGCGCTGGTATGAGGAAAACATCACCCCAGTGCGCAACCCCCAGGGCGGCGTCGAGCGCTTTATCATCATCGAGCGCGACGTCACCGAACTCAAGCGCCGCGAGGTCGAACTGGAAGCCGCACGCACCTCCGCCGAAGCAGCCAACCGCGCCAAATCGCAGTTCCTGGCCAACATGTCCCACGAAATCCGCACGCCCATGAACGGCATCATCGGCATGACCGAACTGCTACTCGAAACCCCGCTCAGCGAAGAGCAAGCCAGTTGTGCGCGCACCATCGCCGGGTCTTCCGAAGCGCTGCTCACCATCATCAACGACATCTTAGACTTCTCCAAAGTCGAGGCCGGCAAGATCACCCTCCAGGACGAACCCTACGATCTGACCGAGGTCGTGTTCGGCGTGGCGGCGCTGCTCCAGCCCAAGGCCGCCGAAAAGGGCATCGAGCTCTGCGTCGATCACGCCGAGGGCCAGCCTCGTCACATCCTGGGCGACGGGGCCAGAATGCGCCAGATCCTGGTCAATCTGGCCGGCAATGCGGTCAAGTTCACCGAGGCGGGCCATGTTGCCATCGGTGTGCGTGCCGATGAAGAGACGTTGGAGATCGTGGTCGAGGACTCCGGCATGGGCATCCCGGAGAGCAAGCTGGAGACGATCTTCGTTGCTTTCGAGCAAGTCGACAACGCCGCCACGCGCCAGTTCGACGGCACCGGCCTCGGCCTCGCCATCGCGCGCCGCCTGGTGGAGCTGATGGGGGGGCGGCTCGATGTGCGCTCAACCGTGGGCAAGGGCTCGGCCTTTACGCTGGCGCTGCCGTTGCGCTTGGCCCCCGGGGCGGCGGCGACCCCTGGGCGCACGGCGCTGGCTGGGCGGCGGGTCGTGCTCTACGAGAGCCACGACCTGCGCCGTGCCATTCTGGTGCGCTGGCTCAGGGAATGGGGCATGGCGGTCAAAGACGGCTGGACGCAGGATTGGACGGCAGGCTGGACGGCGGGCGCTGTGTCCACGGCTGCCCCATCGAGTGCGCCAGTCCCCGATCTCGTCATCCCCGATCTCGTTATCGCCGATCACCAGGCCCAGATCGCGGCGGCGCTCTCGGCCGTGCCCTGCCTCAGACTAGCCTCGCCCGAAGATGCCGTGCACCGCCCTGCCGAGGCCCAGGGCGACGTCCTGGTCCGCCCCATTAACCCCACAGCCCTCGGCGGCGCGCTCGAACGCCTGCTCTCGACCTCGGGTACAGGTGTAGCCGGCACGCCAGCGCCGCGCCCCAGCTCCCCCGAGCACAGCGCCGCCGCCCCCGATCTGGCGACCGATCTCAGTGCCCTCACCATCTTGGTCGCCGAGGACAACGCCACCAACCGCCTGGTCGTCAAACGCCTGCTGGCCAAGTCCGGCGCGCGGCTGATCTTTACCGAAAATGGCCAGGAGGCCCTCGATGCCTATGCCGCGCAGCGCCCCGACATCGTGCTCATGGACATGTCGATGCCGGTGATGGGGGGGCTGGAGGCCACGCGGCGCATCCGCAGCCTGGAGCAAGCCCAGACACAGGAGCAGACACACGCGCAAACACCAGGCGAAACCCCGATCGTGGCGCTAACGGCCAATGCGCTCGAACAGGACCGGCGCCGCTGTCTCGATGCCGGCATGACCGACTTCCTAACCAAACCGGTGCGCAAGGCCGACCTGCTCGCCTGTCTGGCGCGGCTGCGCCCGCCCTCAGCGATCAGCGAGGAGCGCGTCGAGATCCTGCGCCAGACGGCGCACCAGCGATAGCCCCTCAAAGGCAAGCGCGGTGTAAAGCTGGACAGCCCCCGCCCCGGCATCGAGCTTGGCCAGGGCCTGCTCTGGCGTGGCGATACCGCCGACGCCGACCAGCGTGAGCCGCCCCGCAGTGCGCGCCTTCAGGCCCGAGAGCACCTCGGTCGAGCGCGTAAACAGCGGCTGGCCGGAGAGACCGCCTGCCTCCTGGGCGTGGCGCCCTGCCAGGCCAGCGCGCGCGATGGTGGTGTTGGTGGCGATGATACCGTCGAGCCCGAGCGCCAGCGCCACTTCGGCCACAGCGTCGAGGCCTGCCTCGTCGAGATCGGGGGCGATCTTGACCAGGAGCGGCTTGGAGGTGCTCTGGCGCGCGCGCGCACTCAGCACCCGCTCCAAAACGGCGGTCAGCGCTTCGCGGCCCTGAAGATCGCGCAGCCGCTCGGTATTGGGCGAGGAGACGTTGACGGTGAAGAAATCGGCGACGTCGTAGAGGTGGTCGAGTACCTGGGCATAATCGCCCGCGCGATCCTCGCTGGTCTTGTTGGCGCCCAGATTGATCCCCACCACGCCGAGCCCGCGCGCGCGTTCGAGCCGCGGGCGGACAGCCACCATACCGTCGTTGTTAAAGCCGAAACGGTTGATCACCGCACGCTCCTCGGCCAAGCGAAAGAGGCGCGGGCGGGGATTGCCCGGCTGGGGCTTGGGCGTCACGCCCCCTATCTCGACAAAGCCCGGCCCGGCGGCAAACAGGGCTGGCAGGGCCTCGGCGTTCTTGTCGAAGCCGGCGGCGATGCCGATGGGATTGGGCAGCGCGATCCCAGCCAGCGAACAGGCGAGGCGGGGGCTGGTCACCGCCCCACCCCGCGGCCCGAGCCCGAGGGCGAGCGCCTTTAGCGCCAGGCTATGGGCGGTCTCGGGATCGAGGGGGCGCAAGAGGGCGAGCCCCGTGCGCTCGAACAAGCTCACGCCAGGCCCCCTAGCAAGACATGAGCACCATCCTGCCAGGCGATCTCCTGGGTCCAGGCGATGTCGGACAGGCGCAGCGGCGCGTAGAGATGGGGGAAGAGGGCCCCGCCGCGCGAGGGCTCCCATTTGAGCGCCGCGCCGAGCGGCTCCGGCGCCACCGCGGCCAGCACCAGCTTGTCCTGTCCGGCAAAGTGGCGCGTCAGGGTCTCGGCCAGTTGTTCGCCGGTGGAGAAGTGTATGAAGCCGTCGGCCACATCGATGGGCGCGCCTTGGCTCTCGCCGTCGCGCTTGAGGGTTTGCCATTGCTCGGCGGTCAGCACCTTGTAGATCATGGTGTTCTCTTGGCCTCTGGCGTCTGAGTGGTCAAGTCGGGGGCGATCGGGTTGGGGGCGATCAGCCCGGGAGCGGTGATGGCGCCGCGTTCGCGCTTTAAGCGGCGCTCGCGATAGAGGATGAACAGCCCCGCCGCGATCACCACGCCAGCCCCGGCCAGGACTTGCAGGCTCGGCACTTCGGCAAAGACGACGAGGCCCAACACCAGCCCATAAAGCATGGCCGAGTACTGAAACGGCGCCAGCGTCGAGGCGTTGGCATAGCTGTAGGCCGAGGTTAGCAGGATCTGCGCCGCCCCGCCCAAGAGGCCCGAGGCCACCAGCAGCGCCCAGGTGGTGGGCGTCGGCCAAACCCAGCCAAAGGGCAGTGTCAACAGCGAGGCGGCTGAGACACTGATGTGAAACCAAAACACGATGGAGAGCGTGGTCTCGGTGCGCGTCATGCGCCGGGTGTAGACGTCGGAGAGGCCGATGACGAAGGCCCCCGCGAGCGCCAGTGCCGCGCCGAGGGCGACAGTGGGCGTGGTCTCGCCAGAGAGCGTCAGGCGCGGCCAGATCATGATGGTGACACCGAGAAGGCCGGTCAGCACCGCGCTCCAACGTGCCAGGCGCACCCGTTCGCCGAGCATGACCACCGCCAAGGCCGTGGCGATAATCGGCGCAGCAAAGCCGATGGCGATGACCTCGGGCAGCGGCAACAGGCCGAGCGCGCCAAAGGTCAGCCCCATGCCGGCGGCGCCGATCACGCCGCGCCAAAAATGGGCGCGTGGGCTCTGGACGCGGATGGCTTCGCTGAGCGGTCCGCGCCAGGCGGCGTAGGCGACCACGGGAAAAAGCGCGAGCGCGCAGCGAAAGAACGCCGCTTGGCCCGCTGGGATTTCGACGCGCGCGGCCTTCACGCAGGCGGCCATGACCGAGAAGCAGGCCACGGCGCCGAGTTTGAGTGCGATGCCGCGGGTGGGGTTCATGCAAACCAGGGCGCGGTGTCGATGCGGGGCTGCGCGCCGAAGGCAGCCCACCAGCCGGCCTGCGCCGCAAGCGCGCCGTAGAGGGCGAAGGCGGCTGGGGTGAGCACCAGATTATAGGCCCAGCGTGCCAGGAGGATGACCCAGGCGGGAGCACTGTCGATCCAGGCGAGGGCAGCGCTCGGCGGGCCGACGTCGAGGGCGGCCATCCAGAGGGCTGTCACCAAGGCGAAGAGGGCTGCGCCCATGCGCAGGACTTGCGCACGCTCCAGGGCGCCACTGCGGGCGCGGGCGCGCAGGACAGGCGCCACCACCACGATGAGAAACATCAGCGCCACCGCGAGCGAGAGGACGAACGCTGGCCCCCAGTGCCACGGCCAGCCGCGCTCGCGCACGTCCCAAGCGCCGATGTGGAGCAGGGTGCAAAGGACGGCGACTACCCC
>JBCDHK010000136.1:0-9076 GCA_038750185.1 Pseudomonadota bacterium | reverse complement strand
CGAGATCGTTCGACGCCCCCGTGGCGCCGAGGGCTTCGTCCTCTTGCCCCGCCGATGGGTCGTCGAGCGCTCCTTCGCGTGGTTCGGCCGAAACCGTCGGCTCGACAAGGATTGCGAGCGCCTGATCAAAACCGCCCGCGCTTGCCTCTACATCGCAAGCATCAACATGCTAATCCGCAGGTGCGCAACATACTGTAAACCTTAATCCCTATGTCGGACGGGCTCTCACGCTCCGCGGTCACATCGATGCGCTCGAAACGGCCATCGGCGAACTCGGCCAAAGGCCGCACGATCGGCCTGGCGAAGTGGTTCGGCTCACGCAGCCCCACCGGGGTGTAGAGTACGCCGAGTTCCCAAGTGGCTTCGATCGTGCAATGGCCGATCACGGTGTAGAGCCCGCCGGTCCTCTTGTGGCGAACGATCGTGCCAAGCCCAAATTCTTGCTCGGCGTCCATGGTCTATTCCAGCGCCTTGCTGGCGTCTTCCAGCGCCGCTTCCGGGTCTACGATGCCCCATTCTTCGCGCATGTGTTCTGCGATCGCGCTCCAAGCGCCGGTCGTGCTGTCTTCAACCCCCGCAATGAACGCTAGTAGCGTTGTCGCCTGTTCGGGGCTCAGTTTCTTGATCGGGTCCATGTCGCTTTCCTCAGTTGTAGTTGGTGCCATCGCCATAGGCGAAGCCGCCATAGACCGGCGCACCCTGCGCCGGCTGACGTGTCAGGCTCACCAGGCGACAGCGCACCGGCGCCACCGTGGCGAGCGTTTCCTGGATCAGGGCGAACTGCGCCGCACTGACGCCGCCTGCGACGCGCACTTCGTATTCGGCCCAAGAACCGTCGCGGCCATAGGCGGTGCCATCGCCGTAGTCGAAGTCGCCATAGGCGGGCGGCGGGATGCCCTCGACGATGTCCGCCCCGGCAAAGCCGATTTCGGTAAGCGCGGTTCGGATGCTGGACACCGAGCCCTTGCGGCGGTGGCGTTCCAGCGACGCGGCGATGGTGCTGCGCTGAAGCGTTTCGGGCCACTCGGTGCGCCAGACATCGACCGACACCGCCCAGGCCAGCCAGGGCAACAGGGCCGCGGGGCAGGTATCCGGGTTCCAGAGCCTATCGATGGGCACCGGGATCGCGGTCAAACGCGCCTGGATCGCCCCGGCCAGGGCGCGCTCACCAGCCGACGCATTGGGCGGCAGCAGCTCAGACATCGGTCAGATTGATTGCTGTGGCGCGTGCAGCCTGGGTCGCATCGAGCACGATGTCTTGGGCTGGCATGACCAACTCGACACGAGCCACGCCTTCGACGTGCAACGCGGCGAAGAGCTCCGAGCGCGCCACCGTGCGCCCGAGCCGCGCCGGCTGCGCCAACAGCGCTGCCAGATTGGCTTCGGCCGCGGCACGCGCCACGCCTGCGGCGGCACCAGGGCGATAAGTGAAGCGAGCGTCGATGGCGTATTCGACCAGGTTCGCGCCACGCACCACCACGCTATCGCAGAGCTGGCGCACCTGGTCGCTCTGCACCACGTTGTTGACCGCCGCCAGCAGCGCCGCATTCGGCACGCCGTCACCCTGGCGCGACAGCACCGTGATCAGCACCTGGCCAGGGCGCGGCGATGTTACCGAGGCGTCGAGCACGTCCCCATCGGCACCGAGGGCGTAGAACAGATACCGCCCGGCGGTGCCGGCAGCGGTGGCCGCTTCCAGCGACAGCTGCACGCGCCGGCGCAGCGCGGTGTCGTCTTCGAGCACTGGCAGGATCGGCGGGATGGCGTTGGCATTGCCCGGATCAAGCGTCAGGCGCGCCACGCCGAAGAGGGCTGCCAGCTGATCCAGATCGGCCGCCGTCGCCGATGCCAACAGAACCGAGCGCGCGGCGTCGTTGACGCGGCCGCGTAGCAGCACCTCAAGATAGGCCGCAACCTGAAGCACCTTGATGGCCGGATCGCTTTCGACCAGCGCATCGAAGGCCGGATAACGAGCGATTAAATCGGCCTCAAGCGCTGCGTAAACGGTCTCAAAATCCAGCACCTCGACCACATCGGGCGGCGCCAGCCCGCCCAGATCGACCGCGTCGAATAGCCTGGTGCTCATAGCGATACCTCTGCCGGGCCGGCCTGCGCCAGGCCGCCCTCGATGGCCGCGCCGGCATCGGCGGCGCGATCGACCCAGACGCCGGAAAGCTCGATGTCGACGGCGTCGTCGGTGACATCGACCACGCGCACCTGTTCCAGGACCACCCGCGGCTCCCAGCGCGTGAGCGCTTCAGCCACGGCGCGGTAGAATTCCAGAAGCGTCTGCTCGCTGATCGGCGCATCGATCAGCGCCGGCACTTCCGAGCCATAGTCGCGGCGCATGACGCGCGTGCCGATCGGCGTGCCCAAGATGTCGACGATCGACTGCGCCAGATGGCTTTCGCCCGACAGCGGGCGGCCGGTGTAGCGGTCCATGCCCTGCATCAGCACCTACCCCGCGCCACGATCACGCCGTCGATGCGCCCGGTCGGATGCACATCGGTGATCGCCTCGCGCGCCGATGCCCAATCGGGCGCCGGCACATCGATGCTGTAGGCGTGGCCATCCTGGGCGGTATAGACGCCCTGGAACCACTGCCAGCCAAAAGGCAGCGGCGCCAGCGGGATGTCGCCTTCAACTGCCACGGGGCACCTCCGAAGGGCCAAGGCGGCGAAAGTCGCCATCAAGGAACAGCCGTGCGGGGATCATTTTCTGGGTGGTGAGGTGGCCACCGAGATACAAGACGCCGATTTCGCCGCTAAAATCGGTGCCGACGATGTCGCATAGGCCAAGCACCTGGATTTTGCCGCCCAGCAAATCGCACCACCAGGAACCACCCGGCACTACGGCAGAGACGGCAAGCACGTTGGTGAAGTCGAGTGGTTCGTCGTCGGGTTCATTTGCGTTCACCACAGCACTCCCTTGGTGTCATCGACGGCTGCCGCCTAATACACAGTGGCGGTCGGGTCATTGGCCTGGCCTCCACACCCGCCGTCCCGGTGCTTCGGCTGGGGTCTTGCCGGCTGCGGTCACAGCCGCCTCACCCATCCCCATGGCGTCTCATCCACCCCCATTCGGCTCGGCCGTGTTGCCGCCGCCGGTATCGACGCCGCCGTGGGTGTGCCTGCGCAGACTGACGCCGCCGGCCACCACATCGCCGGTCACGGTGACATCGCCTTCGATGGTCACACCGCCTGGCGCCACCAGCCGCACCGTGCCGCTGTCTGGCAGCACGGCTTCAAGCCGCTTGGCTTGCCAGTCGTAGGCAAGGCGCGCGCCGTCCGGAAACACCGTCACCAGCTGTTCGGGATTGTCGGACGGCGGCGGGAATGCGTCGGAGAACAGCCCGACCAAAACCACCGCCTGGTCGGGCTCGCCATACTGCGCCAACACCAGGCACTGCTCGCCCACTTCAGGCGCCCACCAGACCGCGCCCTTGCCGGCGCGCGGCGCGAGCCAGGGGCACCAGCCGGTGAGGATGTCCGCGTTGATGCGCGCCTTGACGCGCCCCGCCTTGGGGTCGAGCTCTTCGATCCTGCCAAAGCGCATCACGCCGCCGAGACGCCGGTCGAACTCTGCCATATCGAAGCGGCTCATGACGCGGTGTCCACGACCAGAGCCTCAGTGTCGCCGGGGCCGAGACCGCGGGCGTACCACTCGGCCGGCAGGGCGCCTGCGCTCACGGGCCGCGCACCAATCTGGATTTCCTGATCCCAGGCCACACCCCACATCGCCACGCCCTGGCCACGCGCACCGGCGCTGTAGAGATTGTCGGCGCTGACTTTCATGGGCTCGCCCAGGCAATCGCTGCCCCAGGCGTTGCCGTGGATCAGACCGATCAGCCGTTCGACGATGGCCAGCGCCGCGTCATCCCGATCAAGACCGCCGCGGTCTGCCGTGATCACGTAGGCCGCGAAGCGCAGCGGGTGGTGATAGGCCGGGCCGGACACCTCCATACCATCGCCAACGCGCAGCAAGCCGACGCGCACTGCGGGCGGCTTGGCGCCAATCTGCCGCAGTTCTTTCAGATCGAACCGGCCACTTGCGCCCTCACAGCTGCCCAAATCGGGCAGCGCAAGCCCGATTTGTTCGGCGATCAGACCGGGCAGAGTGGGCAACAGCGGGCTCATACCCCACCCCCGATCAGCCGGTCGATCTGGCGCTGGATCGCGTCTTCGATGTCGGCGCGGTCTTCAGCTGAGAGCCCTAGATAGGGCCTGGCCGGAATGACCGGGCCGGCGCCGTCGTCTTCGTCGGCCGAGCCGAGTTGCTGGATCGCGGCGTAAGGCAGCGGGCTGCCCACCTTGACGCTGGTGCCATCGGGCGAGACTTCAAAGGCGATGCTGTCCAACAGATCACCGCGATACTGCAACAGGCTGTGGTGCGGCTCGCGGCGTTCGCGCGTGGCTTCGGCCCACTCCGCCCAGGGCTCGCCATCGGGGCCGGCCTTTTCTTCCTGGAGACGCCGACGCGCGCCGCTTTCCGCAATGGCGCCGATGGCATCGAGCATATCGAGCCGGCTCTGGCGCCCGGTCAAACCCACCAGGCGCTCGGCGGCGGCGCCAAGCTGGGCGTCGTCGAAGATGATCGCGATCCCGGTCATATGCCGCGCAACTTTTCGCGAGAGAACAGGCGCTCCGGCCCTTCGATGACCACGGGCTGCGGCCCGAGCCCTTCGGTGGCATCGCCTCCGGGCGGCGGCGGCAACACCAGCTCGACTTTGCCCTTGGAAATCCGGTCCATCAGCTTGACGGCGTCTTCGTAGCGCGTGCGGTCTTCGTCGGTGCGCCCCGCCCCCGACTGCGCCAGGCGATAGATCGCGATGTCGATGCAAGGCTGCACCAGCAAGGGCTGCTCTTCAGCCAGGGGTAGCGCGTAGCGGCTGCGGATGTAGCCGTCCATTTCGGCGCTGGCGCGCGCCAGGGCGGCGTCGACCGCGGCGTCGTCGATCACTTCGTCGAAGTCGCGGTCGGCGACGCGCGCGAGAGTATCCGCGCCATAGATGGTTTCGATGTCGGCGCGCGTGGCATAGGCCATGGGGGCTCATGCCTCAGTCGGTGGAAGGCAGCGCGGCGGCTTCGCCAGCGGCGGCAGAGATGTCGTTCCGAACCATCTGGTGCGCAGCGTCGGCCTCTTCGCGCGTGATGTCGGCGAGCCCCGCAGCACTGCGCAGCTTATCGAGGCGCGGTTTGCCATCGGCCGTAAGGCTGCCCCCGCCGAGGGCCACGATCGCCGTAGTGATCTGCTGCAAGCGTGCGGCGGCCGCCGGCTCAGGCGCGGGAGCGTCGGCGGAGCCTTCGCTTTCGTCGTCCGGCTCTTCCACCTGGTCGATCATCAGCAGCGGGTCGGCCTTGATCGCCTCCAGCTGCTCGGGTTTCAGCTCGTCGTCTTCGAACAGCCGCGGCGTGTCGGTGAACCCCAGACCGGCGCGGAAACGGCGCGGCTGAATGGCTGTGACGGCAATGGGCATGGCACTCTCCATGGATCAGGATGGCCAAGGCGCAGCCGCGCCCCGGCTATGACATCGAGGCGATCAGGCGGCCAGCCAAGGCACGGTGGCGCAGTCGACCTTTTGGTAGGTCTTGTTGGACGCACCGGCGGCGTCGAACATGTTCTTGACCGCTATGGTTGCCGCGCCATCGAGCGCCGGCGGCACCACCAGCAGATCCGGGATCACGCCGAGCAGCGTGCCGCCATCGGCCTTGAAGGCCATCATGTCCTGGAACGCCAACTGCAATGTGTCCGACGTCAGCGGCTCCTTGGACATATAGGCGAACTGCCAGAGCCCAAAGCCGGCGCTAAAGCGCCGATCCACGCCCCAGAGATATTCTTTCTTCATGAAGACGTGATCGCTGTTCTGCGGATCGAACTTGGTCACGAACTCGGGAGCGCGCCGGTTCTGGTAGATCAGCGGCTTCAACGGGCGTGTGGTCTGCAACAGGAACCAGGCTGGGCCGGGCGTGCCGCTGTTGGCCGTGCCGTCCTTGTAGTTGCTGACCGTTTCCGCCGTGCCAGTGCCGTCATGGTTCGGAAACACCGGGTGGTCGGTGTCGAAGTAATTCTGGCCGTCATAGCAGAGCGTGGTGTCGCCTGCATTCAGCAGCGCATAGACCGCCTGGTCAACCTGGATCGTCGCCGCATAGCCCATTTCTTCGAACATTGGGCTGTAGGTGCCGAGCACGTCGTCTTCGATGTCGTCGCGGTCGATGCCGATCGTGGCCTCGAAGGTCTGGTTGTCGATCTTGTAGCCGTGCGCCTTCATATCCTTGATCACACGGTCGCCGACCCACTGGCGCAGGCTCGGGAAGCGGCCCAGCCAGCCGTAGGTGTTGGAGGCGGCACTCGACTGGATTTCGGTGGCGACGCGATCCCACATCGGGGTGGCGCGCGCCTGGCCGCGCTGAAAGTCCATCTTGTAGCTGGTGTGCAGCGACGTCAGCAGGGCGGGGGAAATGATCGCCATCGGCGGTGTCCTTTTTCTTTGGGCCGATGGCCCGGTCTAGGCGAGGGGATCAGACCGCGGCGGCCTGTTCGGCCTTGGCCTTGGCGAAGTCGGCCGGGCTCTTGCCGGTCAGACGGCAGACTTCGAGCTCTTCGGGCGTGAGCCCGGCCACACCGGCATCGACGCCCGCGGGCTTGCCGCCACCGGCAGGCGCCTGGCCGCCGCCGATCACCGGCCAGCTCGCGACGTAGGCGTTGAACTTCTCGACACCCATCTGGCGGCAGCTGACTTCGTAGAAGTCGCGCTGTGCCGGCGCGATCTTGCCGGCCTCAACCGCCGCGTCGAGCGCGCCCTTGATCGCCGCTTCGGTCTGCTCTGCGCGCAGCGTCGCCAGCTCGGTCTCGGCGGCGTTGGCGCGCTGGGCCGCGGCGTCGAGTTCGGCGCGCGGTGCGAACTTGGCCGCATCGGGCGGCGCCTTGGTCTGGTCCTGCAAACGGCAGATCGCGGTTTCGATCTGATCGGCATCGGCACCGTCGACCAGACCAAGCGCCTTGGTCACTTTCGTCAGATCCATGGGGGTCTCCTTTGGGTGGTCGCGGCAGAGCGCCGCCATGTCGAGCGCAGGCGTGTTGGTGAGCCCGGCATGGGCAACACCGAGCACGCGGCGGTCGGACTTGCTGAACTGAATGCCGGGCGAAAGGTAGCGATAGGCCCGAGACGCGACCGCTTCGCCGCCGGCTTCGGTCCATTCGACCCGGCCCCAGACCGCGCCATCGCGCACGTCCATGGCAACGATCCAGCCAGCCGCCGGGGCGGGCTCGCCCTTGGGCGCCTTGACCGCGGTCGCGTGCTCGTAGTCGATGGGCAGATCCAGGCCGCCGGCGGCAAAGCGGCTGACCACCGCCTGCGGATCGTCCATGCGCCAGGTCCGGCCGTCGTTGGCCGCGATGACAGGCCCGGCAGGCAACAGCTGCACCCACTCGGGCGCGCCGCCTTCGCTGGCCAGGGCGATTTCCTGCGGGGGTAATGTGGCGCTCGTGTCCATGGCCTTAGGATGGCAGGCCGGGCCGGCGCAAAACACACCGCAAGGTTTCGGGATCGGGCGATTTTCAGGGGGTTGGGGATGGCCCCTGAGAGCGCCTGTGCGCGCCGCTGGCGGCCTCTGTCTCAAGGGGTATCTCGGACGGCAGCCAGAGCCAGCACTGTTTAACGGGTGAGCGCAGCTGTTTAAAAATCGAAGCCTACTGTTTAAGGCCCAATCCAGGGTGTCCCGGCGCGGCCAGATCGGGGATTTCGGGGCAATTCGGCGGCGATCAGGCCGGATTTGCGGGCCTCTGGCCAGCTGCGTCAGGAGCCGCCGTTGCACGCGCGAAGCAGAGGCCCTATACTCAATCTGCGCCTGAGTTCAACCGTCGTGCCGGCCTCTGAGCCGCGGGGATGTTACGAACCCCCAGGCGCGCCCCTCACAACCCGCACACTACCATTGCGCCGCGTGCGCTGCACGCGTCGTGCGTTGGTGCGGTGCAGACTGACCAGATACAATTCCTGGCCGTTGGCCGTGCGCTTGATCACCGCCCGCCACCAATCGCCATCAATCTGGACATCGGCCAATAGCTTGTTGGCTTCACCCAACACCATGCCTTCGTCGAGCGCGCGCTGGACGATCAGATAGTCGTCGGGCTCGATGTCGGGATGCTGCCGACGCTGCTTGCCGGCGCTGTCGCCTGAGAACACCACCGTCCGATTGGCTGCGCCGAGCGCTTCGAGAAGTGCGTCGTCAAGCACCGCCACCGGCGCGCCGGCCAGCCCGGCCGACGCGGTCCGGTCGGGCTCGGCCGCCGCCAGGCGGCGCATGTGCGTCGATCGCACCACATCGGCGATGGCGGTGCGCGCCAAGGCAGGATCGGCGTTGTGCAGCACGCCGGCCAGGAAGCGCTGCGCATTGGCCTGGCGGTCCAGCCCCGGATTGCCCGCCCAGGCCGGATCCACGCCGCGCGGCACCAGCCGGGTCTGTCCGGTGCGCTGGTTGCGCACTTCGCGCACCGCCGGCTCGACGGGCGGCTCGATGCCGCGGCGCTCGGCTTCGCGCTGGCTGATCTGGCGCACATGGCACTTGCAGCCCCAGCCGTTCGGCGGTAACCAGTAGCGCCACCAGGGATCATCGGCGGCGCGCACCGTGCCTGCCTGCGCCTCGTGCTCGACACGGTGCTCGCGCGAAGGCCCGAGCAGGTAGAGCAGAAAGGGCAGCGTGTCCTTGGTGCGCTGGACGCGCTCCCATTGGCCGGCACCGCGGGCCGCGCGCATGTTGGAGCGGTAGATTGTCCGCAGCCGGCGCGGCGATCCCAGCGTGACCAGGCGCTCTTCGCCGGTCTCTGGATCGACCATGCGCTGCTTGCCCCACCAGCCGAGTGCGCGCAGCCGAGGCTCCAGATCGGCCTTGAACTGATCCAGCGTGCGGCCTTCGTCCAACGCCTTCTGCACCTCTTCGCGGATCGCGCCCAGCACTTCGACGCTGGCGGCCTTGGCCACGGTGAAGGCGACGGCGTGCTCTTCGGGCTCGACATCCTCGAAGGAAAACGACACCCGGTTGCCCTTGTCGGCCAGGTATCGGCGCACCCGCTCGGGAGG
>JBCDHK010000135.1:0-9226 GCA_038750185.1 Pseudomonadota bacterium | reverse complement strand
GCCATGACCCAGCCGCAGGCGAGAGCGATGGCGTAGCCGCTGAAGAGCAGTCGAAGCGTATCCCTGTTCATGGCCACAGCATGGCGCTGACGGATAAACGCGGGATGAGCGATCTTGGTTAACGGATTACTTTGCAGGCTCAGTAGGCGTTCTTCTGGAAGAGCACCACCACCGCCGTCTGGAATAGGATGCGCAGATCGAACATCAGCGACCAGTTTTCGGCGTAGTAGACATCGTGGGTCACGCGCGCTTCCATCTTGTCGATTGTTTCGGTCTCGCCGCGCAGACCGCTGACTTGTGCCCAACCGGTGATGCCGGGTTTGACCTTGTGGCGGGCGAAATAGCCGCGGATGCGTCGGCCAAAGTCTTCGTTGTGGCGCAGCGCATGTGGGCGCGGGCCGACCAACGACATGGTCCCGTTGAGCACATTGAGGAGTTGGGGCAGTTCGTCGAGCGAGGTGCGGCGCAGGATACGTCCGACACGGGTGACGCGCGGGTCGTGTTTTTGGGCCTGCTTGATATCGGTTTCGGGGTGCTCGCGGTGATACATCGAACGGAATTTATAGATCTCGAACACCTTGTTGTTAAAGCCCAGCCGCTTTTGCATAAAGAAGATCGGCCCAGGGCTGTCGAGTTTGATTGCCAGGGCAATCAGTAGCAGTAGTGGTGATAGGATCAGCAGGATCAATGCTGAAAGCACGTAGTCTTCAATTGCCTTGAAGAGATGCGACCAGCCTGAAATTGGGCGTTGGACGACCTCAAACATCGGTAGCTCGGAGAATTTCCCAAAAGCTGGGGTAAACTGTA
Source organism: Pseudomonadota bacterium (assembly GCA_038750185.1). GTDB lineage: Bacteria > Pseudomonadota > Alphaproteobacteria > Rhodobacterales > Rhodobacteraceae > Thermohalobaculum. The sequence continues at coordinate 8,419 of JBCDHK010000135.1, read as the reverse complement.
GTTGATAGCCGATCAAATCGGTGCTGATGAAAACGTTGACTGGCAGTTGTTTGAGGTCTTCGATGGTGCGTGAGAGTTGTTCATCGGCGTTCCAGGGGATGGCGACCACGATGTCGTCGACGCGGCGGCTGCGCGCATATTCGACCAGATCATCCAGATCGCCCAAGATCTCGTGGCCGGCCACGCTTTGGCCAAGGCGGGTCGGATCGGGATCGAACAGCCCGGCCACTTCGGTGAAATAGGGTTTGACGGTATCGATGCGGGTTAGGAAGCGCTCGGCCTGCGCGCCCGTGCCGAGGACGACCATGGTCCGCCCCACCACGCGCCGGCGCGAGAGTTGTAAAAGGGCGACGAACACGCCGAGGCGGCTGGCACAAAGCCCGGCCAACGCCGTGGCGAAAAACGCGTACATCCAAAGCCGTGAGTAGATGTCCGAGACCTTGAACGAAAACGCCAGACTGAGAAACAGCAAGAACGCCGAGATTACCGAGACGATGATCAGGTCAGAGCGCCCGACCGGGCGCATGATCGCATGGATTTTGTAAAGGCCCGCCCGTCCGAACAGCACGACGATACCGAAAGCGATAAAACCGATGCAAATTGCATAATACTCGAATGTCGCAGCCCGGAACGGCACCACCGCCACGTGACAGCCGATTCCCGACAGCACAACCACAAGCACGTCGAGACACGCCACGATATCTGGCACGTTGGCTGAGGAAAAACGGTGATCGTGAAAGCGCTTATCTAAAGCGGGCTTCTCATCGATCGAGATTTTCCCAAGGGTCATCCTGTCACTCCACTGCATCCTGCGATTGTGCGGGACTGCTGGTCTGTCCTAACACAGGACGAACGCTGTACGAACTAAGTTTGCAATCAATGGAGCGTGTGCACGCGTAAAACTGTGGGTTCGGCGCGCGTGGCGGGCACCACCTGCTGGGGAGTGCCCATCGTGGCGGCAGCCTACAGTACTGTAGATGAACCAACGCCTGCGACGGATGCTATGCCAAGCCATGCCAAAAGGATACCTAAAATGATTCAAGTGAGGTTAACGATAACGCGCAAAGCCGTGAGGCGGCTCAGAACAGCGTGAAGGAGCGCCTCAATACCACACCAATACGGTTGGAAGCGGCAAAACCGTCGTCGCCGTCCTCGGCACGGAAGCTGTAGCTCAGCGTCGTCGTCCAGTTCTGTGACAAACGATAGTTTAGCTGGGTGCCGAAGAGGAACTGTTGGGTCAGCCCGTCATCCGCAGCACTGCCACCGATATCGTTCTCGAAACTGTAGGTGCCGGTCACGCTCAAATCGAGATCGCGGGTCAGGCTTTGCGAATACCGCGCCCCAAAGCGGGCAATGCCGCGGTCGTCCTCATCATCACCGGGATCGCCGTCGCCGAGGCTGTTCTGCAGCGAATAGCCAGCGCTCAAGGCAAAGCGCGAGCGAGGGTCGATGCTCTGGTCATAGCGCAGATCGAAGCTGGTGACGTTGCGGAGCTGGCCGTCGTCGCTGGGGGCGATGTTTTGGGTAAGCGCCACATCGACGTTCCAGAGTGGATCGAGGAAGGTGGCGTTCAGCGCGCCGGTGACGCCTAGCGAGGTTTGGTTGTCGGTCACAACAGCCCCAGCCACCACATTCTGCTCGTCCACATCCGTGTAGCGCAGCCCGAGGCTCGATCCATAGGCGATGCGCGGGGTGAATTGGCCGCTAAGGCGCCCGGTCACCCCGGCGTTGAACGACGTCGAGCGCTCGCCGGTGGCTTTGTTGTCGGCACTAAAGCGCGTCAACGAGACGCCGACCCCAGTCGTGGTTTGGCTGGCGATGCGGTAGGACCAATCCACCGAGGCGCCGGCGCTCTCCGACGGGGTGCGGCTTTCGATGGTGTTGTCGAAACGGAGCAGGTTGAAGCTGGTGCTGGCGCTCAGGGTGGCGCGCGAGGTCAGCTGGTAATCGGCAAACCCGCGCAGATCGAATGTGGTCTGCAGCGCGTCCTCATCGACGACAAGGCCAAGTACGGTGGGGTTGTCGGGATCGGTCGGGTCGGGCTCTTCGGGGTTGTCGGGGTCGGGCAACTCCAACTCGACCCCCTCGACGCGAATATCGCTGGTCGAGACCTGGCGAAAGCTAAAGCCCGCGCCGATGTTGAGGCGATTGTAGACATGGCGCACGCCGCCGCTCAGGTTAGGGCGAAAGCCATTTAGCGTCTCGTTGCCGTCGTCATCGTCGCCGTTCTCACCAAAGGCGTAGTCAAAGCTGAAGCTTTGGTTGAGCGACCAGGTTGTTACGTCGGTCTCGGCGGTCAGGCCAAGCCCAAGCGCCGAGCGCGCGATGAAGGTGCCGTCCCCTCCGGCTTCGACGTCGATATTGGTGTCGTATTCGAAGGACTGGCTGAGCGATCCGCCAAGCGACCATTCGACAGCGCCAGCCTCACCCGCCCCAGCAAGGAGCAGTGCGAGGGCGGCGGGGCGGGCCTGGGCAAGCACGGGCGTTTACTCGAACAGGCCGCGCTCTGGGATAAAGATCACATCGCCATCCGATAGCGGCGGGATGTTGGGCAGACGGCGCCCGCGTTCCAGTTCTTCGTAGTCGAAGAAGGTCACGCTTTCGGTGCCGCTGTCATCGCGCGAGCGGATCTGGATGCGCGAGGTGGCGGCAAAGGGCGCAGGCCCGCCCGCCAGCGCCAGGATCTGCACAACAGACAGCCCATCCCCGAGCGGAAAGACGCCAGGACTACGGACTTGGCCCAGCACGAAAACCGTGGGGCGGCGCTCTTGCAAGCGCACGATCTCCTGGGAGGCGACCAGCGCCACTGTGACTGTCGGCGCATCGAGAAAGTCATCCGAGAGCGCCGCGCGCACGATCGCTTGGAGCTGTTCGGGCGTTTTACCCCCGGCATCGAGCACACCGGCCAGCGGGAAGGAGATCTTGCCGTCGGGTTGGATCAGCAACTGGCGATTGAGCGAGTTGTCTTCGAGCACCTGGACATCGATCACATCACCGGGGCTTAGCACGAAGGGCTCGACGATCTCATCGATTGCGGTGCTGGTATCGGTTTGTGCCAGCGCCGGAATTGCGAGCGCGGCCAGCGCCGCCGCCATTATAAAAGTACGTCGCATGGGCTCCCACCAAGACCAGTTCAGGATCGATACAGTGCGAGTGCTCATAACCCGCAAACCCCAGGAGCGTCCACACCAATAGCGTGTCTGGCAGTCGGGAGGGTAGAGCTTGTGCTTTACATGCCGCAGCCAATCGGCCTGCCTATTGGTCCGGCAGCCCGCCCATTAGCCCCCGATTACCCCGCCAATCACCCTTTCGAGTCGTCGTCGTAGCCATAGCCGTAGCCATACCCGTAGGAATAGCTGTAGTAGTAATAGTAGCTGCCGCTGCCCGGGCGGGAGAGTTTATTCATGATCACGCCGAGGAAGGTGGTCTGATCCGAGATCAGCGCCTCGCATTCCTCGATTTCCTGGGGCGTAGTCTGTCCGGCTGCGGCCACCATGATCACCGCATCGAGGAAGGGCAGGAAGGCGACCGCATCGTCGCCCACAAGCATGGGGGGCAGATCGTAGATCTCGATGTCGGGGTTGAACGCATCGGACATGCGCTCAAAGGCGTCCAGGGTGGCGGTGTTTTGCAAGAACTCGGCCGAGTCGCGCACGCGGCGGTTGTTGAGCACCAGCGCAAAGCGCGGCGCGACGCGCTTTAGGTAGTTTTCCGGCTTGACGGTGCCGTCGAGCAATTGGGTGAGATCCAGCCGGTCGCGCCGGCCGAGGATGTTGGAGAGCCGCGGCGAGCGTAGATCGAGATCGAGCAGGATGGTGTGGCTTTCCGGGTGGCGCCCAAAGGAGAAACCCAGGTTAGCGCTGACCACCGTCTTGCCGCAGCCTTTGGTGGGCGAGGTGATACCGATGCGCCGCCAGCCTTCGGCTTGCATCACTTTGGTCAGGCGCGTGCGCAGCATGTCGAAGGAGACGTGGGCTGGATCGGACTTTTGCGCGGTGACGATGCGCTCTTGGGCCAGCAGATCCAGATCGAGGGCGACCGGGCGCAGCGCTTCCCAATTGGCATCGCGCTTGGCGGTGTCGATTGCTGGCTTGGGTTGAGCGGCAACGGCGGTTGCGGTTGCGGTGGTAGTGGGTGCGCTGGCGATTGCTGCGCCAGCTTGTGCCGGAGCCGCGGCTTGGACGGACATGCCGGCTCCGGCATTGGCGCGACGCTCGCGCGCTTTGGCGATGGCGATCTTGAGCCGTTCCACCATGGCAGGCTCCTTTATCCTGTGGTTGGCGTTTGCTTGCGCGCGGGGCCCCGATCAGAGGCCCCCCGATCAAAGACCAAGACGGTCGCGCGCGTTGCCGATGAACTCCGCCAGACCAAGGCGCGAGATGATGCGGTCAAAGATCAGATCGAGCGGCAGGTAGTAGCGGTCGATGGCATAGAGTGCGGCTGGCAGCGCGATCAGGACCACGGCGATCTGGAGTGTCAGCTTGCGCCGATTGGCGCGGCGCTCGCCCTCGGTGATGATGTAGGGCACGGCCACCAGCGGGCGCAGACCGACCCGGCGCTCCAGGTCTTGTACGGTCCAGACGGCGCGGTTGAAGATCTCGACCAGCACCGCCAGCGCCACGGCCAGACCGAAGCTGCCCGCCATGCCCGCCGCAGCGATCAGCGGGCGGTTGGGCGAGATCGGCGCATCGGGCACCTGTGCCTGCTCGATCACCTCAAAGCGCTCGGCTTGACGGTTGGCTTCGAGTTTTTCGCCGGTCTCGGCAGCGACGCGCTTGGCGTTGGCGTTGTTGAACTCGGCAACCACCGAATCGTACTCGCGTTGCAAGCGATTGAGATCGAGCCCGACTGCCGCGGTGACGGCGATCGAGGCTTCGAGATCGGCTTCGCGCACGTTGGTGCGATCGATCTCGGCTTGCAAGAGCGCGATTTCCTGATCGACCAGGGTGATCTTGCGCTCCAACTCGGAGCGGATGAAGGCGCGTTCTTCCAGGGCGCCTTCGTCGGGGCCGAGTGGCGTGGACGAGGCCAGCTGGGCTTGGACTTGGGCGATCTGCGCTTTGATCTGGCGCACGCGCGGATGGCCTGCGGCGTAGAGGGTGAGAAGCTGGACTTCTTGCGCACGCAAGGTTTGCAAGGTCTGTTGCAGCGGTGAGCCTGCCGCTTGGAATTCTTCGCCGTAGTCGCCGCGCTCCAGGCGTATCTTCAGGATGCGCTGATCCTCGCTCAGCTGATTGATGCGCCGGGTCAGCTCAAAGCGGCGCTCGCGCAGGCCCGCCAGTTCCGAGCGGCGCAGGCTGAGGGTGTCGGGCATGGACTCGGCATTGGCGTTCTTGAAGTCGACCAGGTCTTCTTCCAGGTTTTCCATGCGCCGCTTGAGGCTAGTGACCTCTTCCTCAAAGAACTCCAGCGTCTCGGAGGCGCGCTCGCGCCGCGCTTGGAGGTTTTGTTCGAGCACCAGCGTCACGTACTCGTTGGCCACGCGCGCAGCGACGCCCGGGTCGCTGTCCTGGTAGGACATGATAAAGGCCGAAACCTGCATCGGCCCGCGCCGGCGGTTGTTGAGCGACAGGCGCTCAAAATTGGTCGAGCCACGGATCTTGCCGACCTTGGCTGCGGGCGAGAGGCGCAGCTCGTCATCGAACAGCCCGAGACGCTCTTCCAGATCGAGCAGATTTTCGCGCGTCAGCAGGCGTTGCTCGATGAGTTGCAGGCGTTCGTTGGCCGAGGTGGTCACCGTGGTCTGGGCCAGATTGCCCGGGATCTGTTGCGATTCGACCAGGATCGTCGCCTGCGAGCGATAGACCGGGGGGATCACATAGGCCACCAGCACACCGATGCTGGTGCCAACCGCGGTGACGGCAAAGATCAGAAACAGCCGCTTGAGGATGGCGCGGCGGATGAGATCGATATTGATGTTGTCCATGGCGCGTGTCCTTTGTCTTTGGGCGCTCTCAGGGGCGCGTTCCCCGTAAGAGGCCCAGCGGTCTTGGTAGGCGGCGCGGCGCTCAGGCCGGGCGGCGTAACAGTTTGGCCGATTTCACCAGTTGCGGTGAGCGATTGTTGAGCCGGAATTTGGCGAAGATCCCGTGTTTTTCCGTGCTGTCGAGGAAGTCGCGCAGGGTCTCGCGCGCCACCAGCGGCAAGCCCTTTTCGCAGGCATACACCAGCGCCAGATCGCAGAGCGAATTGATCAGGCGCGGCACACCACCGGTGGCATCGAAGATCAGCGCGCAAGTCTCAGGCGGAAACGGTGTGTGGCGCGCGCCGGCCTTGATCAGACGGTGTTCGATGTACTGGCGGGTTTCGTGGAGTGTCAGCACCTCAATGTGAAAGTCGGCTGCGACGCGCTGGAGCACCTGGACCATTTCAGGCCGGCGCAGGCGATCACGCAACTGTGGCTGGCCAACCAGGACGATCTGCAGCAATTCATCCTTATCGGCATTGATGTTGGAGAGCATGCGCAGCTCTTCGAGCGAGGTGGTCGACATGTTCTGCGCTTCATCGAAGATCAGCACGGTGCGCCGGCCCTCGGCGTAGTTCTCGATCACCTGCTCCTGGAAACGGCGGAAGTTCTCAACATAGGCGCCCTGCTCGAAGTCCTGATCGAGCGACATCATCACCCAGTGCAGCAGGTCGCCGCGGCCTTCTTGCATATTGGAGACCAAGCCCACGACCCGGTCGTCGGGCATCTCGTTGATGAGATGGCGCACCAGCGTGGTTTTGCCGATGCCGATCTCCCCGGTGACCACGGTGAGCGGTGCGTGGCTCATCACGCCATAGCGGAGCATGGTGTAGGCCATGGCATGGACCTCGGACCAATAGAGAAAGTCCGGGTCGGCGGTCATCAAGAAGGGGCGTTGCTTTAGCCCGTAGAAGTCTTCGTACATCGATGCTCCTGGCTCGGCACCCGCCCGCGAGGGGGCAGGCGCCGCATGCGATCACTGAACGGCGCTCTCGGCAGGCAATTCCGCCAACAGGGCACGGGCGCGCTCGATCTGGGGCAGGGCGCTCTCACCACCCAGCTCGACGGCCTTGTCTAGGGCTTCGCGCGCGCGCTCGTATTGTTCGAGTGCTGCGAGCACCGCGCCGTAATGGTACTGGACGATCGGGTTGTCGGGTAGCTGCTCCACCGCCCTCTCCAGCGCCCCGAGCGCCCCGGCATGATCGCCCCGCAAGTGCATCAGCCAGCCGTAGGTATCCTGGAAGTGGGGGATCTCCGAGGTGCGCAGCCGCTTGGCGACATTATAGGCGGTCTCGATGTCCTCTTCGGAGGGATCGTTGTCGGCGATGATGCTGGCCAGGTTGTTGGCGATCACGTCCGAGGTGGGCTGGCGCTGCAGCAGCAGCCGGTACTGATAGACCGCATCGGAGAAGGCGCCGCGACGCTCTAGCAGGGCGGCCAGGCTAAAGCGCAGCGCGTCGGTGTTGCCGGCGCTGTTCTCGATGCCGTTGACCAGCAATTCCTCGGCATCCGCATCGCGCCCCTGGCGGATCATCAGCTTGGAGAGCGCATCGTAGACCGGGACATAGCCTGAGTTGGTCTCCAGCGCGGCCAGATAGCTGGCCTCCGCGTCCTCGATATTGCCCTCGACCTCGTCGAGACGGCCCCTGAGGCGCAGCAGTTCAGGGTTGCCGGGGTACTGCTCCAGCGCGGTTGCCAGGAAGGTGCGGGCTTCGTCGTTGCGCCCGGAGCGCACATAGGCGGTGATCAGACCGGCAATCTGGCTACGGGTGACGTTTTCAAGCTCGGTCGCTTCGGTGCCGAGCAGGGCCAGCGTCTCGTCAAAGCGCTCCTGGCCGGTCAGTGCCGCGGCGACGATCTGATTGGCGGCGCGTCCGTCGCCGTCATCGAGGGCGCGCAGTTTTTCGCCGGCTTCCTCGGCCGCGACATAATCGCCCTCGGCCAGTTTGATGCGCGCCAGGGCCACCAACACCTGGCGGGCGTTGGGATTGCGCTGGTGCGAGTCGGCGAGCAGGTTGCCCGCCAGATCGAGCCGGCCCTCCTGGGCGAGATAATCGGCATAGAGCAGCGAGGGGCGGGGCGCGAAGTCGGACGCCTCCACCGCATCGCCAAGGCGCTCACCCGCCAGGGAGCGGTTGCCGTTGAAGTTCAGCGCCGTCGACAGTGTGATCAGCGCCTCGACGTTGTCGGGCGATTCCTTGATCGCGCGGCGCAATTCGGTGACGGCGGTGTCGTAGTCTTGGTCGATGATGAGCAGGCGCCCGCGCAAGGTGTAGGCCTCGCCATTGGTCGGATCGCGCGTCACCACGGTCTCGACCAGCTCGCGCGCGCCGTCCATCTCGCCGCGCTCCATGAGAAAACGCGCCAGCGTCAGGCGTGCGGCATAGCCCTCCCCGGTAAAGCCCAGCTTGTCGATGGCGTCCTGGAGCACGCCTTCCGCATCCTCACGGCGGT
>JBCDHK010000134.1:0-9235 GCA_038750185.1 Pseudomonadota bacterium | reverse complement strand
GCCCTCCTCCACCACAAGGCCGAACCCGCGCAAGCGCTCGGCCACTTTGGCGGCGGTGCGGTGCTCCTGGTAGCCAAGCTCGGGGTGGCGGTGAAAATCGCGCCGCCATGCGCTCAGGGTCTCGCTGAGCGCCATGATCGAATTGGCGATCGGCATGGTTGGCTCCGTGTTACGCTGGATCGGATATCGGCAGGACAGCACCGCCGCGCAAGACTGCCCTCACAGGACGAGCGGGGCGGCGTGGCGCAGAATGGCCTCGGCCTCGGGGCTGTGATCGTTGCCGTCGCGGGTGTGTTCGGCCCCGGCGTGCAGCACCAGGGGGGGGCCGAGGCGAAATGGCCCCCGCGCGCCCTTGAGGCCCCGCACGATCACTCGCTTGGCGTCGCGCCCGGGGCGGGCTGCCAAGGGACGCACCGCAATGGCGCCGGCGCCTTGGGTGAGGGCAGCCAGGATCTCGGGCAGGCGTTCGCTGCGCTGGATCAGGGTCAGGCTACCCCGAGGGCGCAAGCGCGCCAGGGCAACGCCGATCCAGTTGGCCAGATCGCCCTCGCCCTCATGATGGGCGCGCTCGCGCAGCGGCAAAGGCGAGGGCGTCCCCGCGGCATGATAGGGCGGGTTGAAGAAAACGTGATCGAAGCGGCGCGCCTTAAGGGCTGCCGGCAGCGCCGCGACATCGCCCTCGATCACCTCGAACGCCATATTGTTCAGACGGGCATTCTCGCGCGCCAGAGCGGCATGGCCAGGCTCGATCTCCACCCCGGTGAGCGTAAGGCCCACCACCCGCGCGCCAAGACAGAGCGCCGCCGCCCCCGTCCCGCAGCCGAGATCGAGCACGCTTTGTCCGGCACGCGCCGGGACCGCCGCCGCCAACAACACCGGATCGCTCGCCACGCGGTAGCCTGCTGCGGGCTGGCAGAGCCGCACCCGCCCCCCGAGCAGACTGTCCTCGCTGCACCGGCCAAACTCCCGGCCAAGCCCCGCGCTCAGAACCAATCCTCGCCGCCGTAGGGCTCGATGCCGTTGTCGCGCAGGATGGCGCGCGCGCGAAACAGATCGGCGCGGTGGACCACGATGCGCCGCGGCAAGATGCCGAGGCTGCCTTCGAGGACGCTCATATTGGCGTCGAGGACGAAACAGTCTATCTCCTCGCCCGAGAGTAGTGCTTGGGCAAAGGGGATCAGTGTCGGGTCCGTGGTGCGCAGCAGCTCTTCCATCGCGGTCGAGGGATAGATCATCGCCTGCTCCCGGTCGAGGGCTATCGGGGGCGGTATGCGCAGCAGAGGCCCTTTGGAGAATACCATGACTGCCGCTCCGATCCGTCAGGACAGCACCCTCGCCCCCTTCGACCGCCTGCAAAACCTGGTGGCTGAGGACATGGGTGCGGTCAATGCGCTGATCCGCGAGCGCATGTCCTCCGAGCACGCACCGCGCATTCCCCAGATCGCGGCGCATCTGTTCGAGGCCGGCGGTAAGCGGCTGCGCCCGATCCTGACTTTGGCCTCGGCGCGGCTTTGCGGCTATGATGGCGAGGCGCATGTCCGCTTGGCGGCGGTGGTCGAGTTCATCCACACCGCGACGCTGCTCCATGACGATGTGGTCGATGAGAGCAAGCGCCGGCGCGGGCGAGCGACGGCCAATATCCTCTGGGACAACAAGTCCTCGGTGCTGGTGGGCGATTATCTGTTTGCGCGCGCCTTCCAGCTCATGGTCGAATGCGGCTCGCTGCGGGTGCTCGATATCCTCTCCAACGCCGCCGCGGTGATTGCCGAGGGCGAAGTGCTCCAGCTCACCACCGCCCATGATCTGGCCACCGATGTGGCGCGCTATGAGCAGGTGGTGCGCGGCAAGACGGCGGCCCTCTTTGCGGCGGCAACCGAGGTCGGCGGTGTGATTGCCGCCCGCCCCGAGGAAGAAGTCCGCGCGCTGGCGGCTTATGGCGACGGGCTTGGCATGGCGTTTCAGTTGGCTGATGACGTGCTCGATTACGGCGGCACCTCGGCAGGGCTTGGCAAGAACGTCGGCGATGATTTTCGCGAGGGCAAAGTGACGCTGCCGGTGATCCTGGCCGTGGCGCGGGCCTCCGATGACGCGGCGCGGGCATTCTGGCGGCGCACCATCGTCGAGGGGCGCCAGGAGGCGGGCGATCTCGAACAGGCACTCACCTATCTGGGCGAGACCCAGGCGCTCGATGAGACGCGCCGTGCGGCAGAGACGCATGTGCGCGAGGCGGTGGCAGCCCTCGACGTCTTCCCCGACAGCGAGATGCGCGCAGCCCTGACCGGCGTCGCACGCTTTGTCACCGACCGCATGAGTTGAGGGTCGCAGGCGTTGTGAGGGGATAGAGGTATCGTTTGGCGCCGGAAGGCGGCAGCGAGGAATGGTTGGAAATCGCTCTAGCCGCGCACGCTGCCCCGCCCCTCGACCAGATACTTGAAGCTGGTCAGTTGCTCAGCCCCCACCGGCCCCCTGGCGTGCATCTTGCCCGTGGCGATGCCAATCTCGGCGCCCATGCCAAACTCGCCCCCATCGGCGAACTGGGTCGAAGCGTTGTGCATCAAGATCGCGCTGTCGAGTCCTTGAAAGAACGCGTCGCGCGCGCTGTCGGATGAGGTCAGGATCGCCTCAGTGTGGCCCGAGCTGTGGGTGCGGATGTGCTCCAGCGCCGCGTCGCGATCCTCGACCACGCGCACGGCGATGTCCATGGAGAGATACTCGCGCCCCCAATCGGCCTCGGTGGCAGCGATCACACGCCGGTCGAGCGCCCGCGTGGCCTCGCAGCCATGCACCCTCACCCCCGCCCCGATCAGATCGTCGATCAAAATGGCGCCGAGATCATGGGCAATGGCACGGTCGATCAAAAGACACTCCACCGCACCGCAAATCCCCGGGCGGCGCGTCTTGGCATTGAGCACGACAGCGCGCGCCATGGCATGGTCGGCAGTGCGCTCGACGTAGATGTGGCAGATGCCCTCCAGATGGGCGAACACCGGCACCCGCGCCTCGCGCTGGACCAACTCGACCAAGCCCCGCCCCCCGCGCGGCACGATGACATCGATGTGCTCGCTCATGCGCAACATCTCGGTGACGGCGGCGCGCTCGCGCGTGGGCACGCGCTGGATGGCGGCCTCGGGCAAAGCGGCGCTCGCGAGCCCCCGGCGCAGGCAGTCCAGGATGGCGCCGGCGGAGTGAAAGCTTTCCGAGCCGCCGCGCAAGATCGCGGCATTGCCCGATTTGAGGCACAAGCCCCCGGCATCGGCGGTGACGTTGGGCCGGCTCTCATAGATCACGCCGATTACGCCAAGGGGGGTGGCGACGCGGCGGATGTGCAGCCCCGAGGGCACGTCCCATTCGGCCAAGGTGCGCCCGACCGGATCGGGCAGCGCCGCCACGGTGCGCAGGCCCTCGGCCATGGCCTGGATGCGCGGCTCGGTCAGGGTGAGGCGGTCGAGTAGCGCCTCGGCCATGCCGCGCTCTTGTGCGGTGCCGACATCGAGGGCATTGGCCTCGGCGATCTCGGCGCGGTGATCGAGCAGGGCTTCGGCGGCACCGATGAGGGCTGCGTGCTTGCGTTCGCCACTGGCGCCGGCCAGGGTCTGTGCTGCGGCGCGGGCGGCATGGCCGAGGCTGGCCATGGTTTCGGCAAGGCTGGTGCTTTGTTCGTCCATGGCGTGTCCTCGGCTGTATTGCGTGGCCCCACGGTGTCGCCGATTGCAGCACGGGCGTCCAGAGGACTAAAGCGCCTAGCGGCTATTCCAGTGCGTCAAGGCGCTCCAGCAGTGGCTGGCAACACAACCGACCACCTGTAACGGCCCACAAGGACTGGGGGAGGACGCCAGGGGACCCTATGACAGGGCACCGATGGCGCGGAAGGTAAAAGTCTCCGAGTAGACGCCGCGGGTGCCCCCCGTGCATTGGCTGTCGACAATCTCATAGCCAACTTGCTCAGCAAGGCGGCGCAAGGTCTCACGCGGCAGGACATGTACCTCCATGAACCTGCCCGCATTGGCATCCTTCAGATACTCTTCAGTATCGAATGCGTAAAACGGATGGTGGATCGGGATATGGAGGATCGCAATACCCCCTGGGCGCAACGCTTTGAGCAATGCTTTTAGAAAATAGGCCATCACTGGCGGTGTGTTGTGCTGCAGTACGATTTCGGAGTAGCAACAATCCGCCTCAGGCAGGTTTGCCGCATCATCGAGGCCCGACATCAAAAAAGTGTCAAGCTGCGCGGTGCCATCGGGATCGACCAATGCCAGGTTGCGCTTGGTCTCGGCCAAGTGGCCTGCCGACAGATCGACACCTACCACCCGGGCAAACCGGTCGGTCGCCGGGATTGCCAGACGGCCAACGCCACAGCCGAAATCAAGAGCTGTCGCTTCGGCTGCTGGGCGGCCGCTGTAGCGTTCATAGGTATCGGCAAATCTATCGATAGTGCGCTTGCTGGATCTGACGAACTGCCGCCGTCTTTCCTCAGTCAACACCGCACTATTTTCATTTACGCTCAGAACAGAAAAGTAGATTTCCTCAGGTTCTTATCCAGCCTCTCGCCAGTAGCGGGATGTCTTATCGAATAGGGCTTGAAGATTTTCTCTGGTTACATTTTCAATACCTGAAAGATCGATGTAAAGTGTACGTTTTTTCCAAACTGAATTGAACTGTCGCCTTACATACTCCTGGCTTTGAACTATCTCGTTCAGTACATCAGCAATGTCTCCAGTTTCAATCAACCGAGACACTTTCCTGCTCTTGCCGCCTTGATCGGGATCACGGCCAAGTAGACTCCGATAAAGCTCAGTTACTACTGCGTCGGCAATCTCTGGTGGAAACCTGGTCGCATTGGTGGAGGGTAGTGTCTGTGCAGGAGGATGTTTGGCGTCGGTCATGAGATGCTTTGCAAGTTTTGACATGTTCGGACATCAGGCGCTTAAGTACTTTTTAAACCCTTCGCCGCACACAGTCCAGAATTAAAGATATTGCTCTGGCACCACTCCATTGCAGCCTTCTGTAAAGTAGGCTAATTTTTATATCACATGTGATTTACAATGCAGGTATTTGATGCTCCAATAATGTGTGGAAATCAGCGCCCCCACAAAACCATGTCATCGCGGTGAGCGAGGGCGGCGCGGCCTGGATAGCCTAGCACCCCGGCGATGCGCTCAGAATGCAGCCCGGCGATGGCGCGTGCGTCCTCGGCGCCGTAACCCGCCAGAGCCGCGCCCACCGCACGCCCTCGCGTGTCGGTAATGGCAACCGGATCGCCGCGCTCAAAAGTGCCCGCCACCGACACCACGCCCGCCGGAAGCAGCGAGTTGCCGCGCACCAGTGCTGCCGCCGCACCGGCATCGATGGTGAGCGTGCCAAGCGGCTTCATGCCGGCAATCCATTGCTTGCGTGCCACCGAGGGTGTGGCCGAGGGCGTGAACCACGTCGCGCGCGCGCCCGCAGCCAAGGCGCTCAAGGGCCTGAGCGGCGCGCCGAGTGTCACCGCCATGGCACACCCGCCCTGCATCGCCGCTTTGGCGGCCAGCACCTTGGTGCGCATGCCGCCGCGCGCGCGGGTGCTGGCGGCATCACCGGCCACGGCCTCGATCTCGGGGGTGATCTCGCGCACCTCAGCCAGGTGCTCAGCCCCGGGCGCGCGGCGGGGATCGGCGGTGTAGAGCCCATCGACGTCCGAGAGCAACACCAGGAGATCGGCCCCGGCCATCAGCGCGACGCGGGCGGCCAAGCGGTCGTTGTCGCCGTAGCGGATCTCGTCGGTGGCCACGGTGTCGTTTTCGTTGACCACCGGCACCACGCCAAGCCCGAGCAGCGTCGCCAATGTGGCGCGGGCATTGAGATAGCGGCGGCGGTTCTGGGTGTCGTCCAGGGTCAGGAGCACTTGCCCAGTGGTGAGCGCGCGCCGCCCGAGCGCACCCGCCCAGGCCGCGGCCAGGCGCTGTTGGCCCACACTCGCCGCCGCCTGGGCCTGTTCGAGCGCCAACAACCCGTCGCCAAGGCCCAACACCGCACGCCCAAGCGCAATCGCCCCCGAAGACACCACCACCACATCGCGCCCAGCGCGGCGTTGCTCGCTGAGGTCTTCGGCCAGCGCATCGAGCCAGTCCTCGCGCAGCAGCCCTCTTGGATCGACCAGCAGCGCCGAGCCGACCTTGACCACGATGCGTTTGGCCTTGGCAAGGCGTGCCGGGGCTGCGGTTTTGCTCAAGGTGTCCATGGCAGCGCCTCGGCGGGCATGGTGGTGCGGCGCTCGGCCTCGATGCGCGCGCGCAACGCCCGCAGCACTGGCGTCACCGCGGTGCCGGCGGCGGCAGAGATCAGGAAATCGACCCGCACGCCCTCGTCCGCCAAAAGCGTGGCTAGATCCTCAGCCTCGCCCACACCGAGCGCGTCGATCTTGTTGAGCGCGAGCAGCCGCGGCTTGGCCGCCAGACGCGGATCATAGGCCGCCAGCTCGGCCTCGATGGTGCGAATGTCGCCCAGGATGTCGGTCGAGGTGGCATCGGCCAGATGGAGCAACACCGCACAGCGCTCGACATGGCCGAGAAAGCGATCACCGATCCCCCGTCCCTCGGAGGCGCCGGCGATCAGGCCGGGAATATCAGCCAGCACAAACTCGTGCCCATCCACCGCCACCACACCGAGCCCGGGATGGAGCGTGGTGAAGGGATAGTCGGCAATCTTGGGACGGGCATTGGTGACACGCGCCAGAAATGTCGACTTGCCCGCATTGGGCAGCCCGACCAGCCCGGCATCGGCAATCAGCTTGAGGCGCAGGCGCAGCGTGCGCTCGATGGCTTCCTGGCCGGGATTGGCCCGCCGGGGGGCACGATTGGTGGAGGATTTAAAGCGCAGATTGCCCCAGCCGCCATTGCCGCCTTTGGCAATCACAAAGCGTTCGCCCGGCTCGGTCAGATCGGCGAGGGGCTCGCTGGTGTCGTAATCGGCGATCTCGGTGCCCGGCGGCACGCGCAACACGATGTCGGCCCCATCGGCACCGGTGCGCGCACGCCCCATGCCAGGGGTGCCGTTCTTGGCAAAGAAATGCTGTTGATAGCGAAAATCGATCAGCGTGTTGAGGCCCTGGACAACCTCAGCCACCACATCGCCGCCGCGCCCGCCATCACCGCCATCAGGGCCGCCATATTCGATGAAGGCCTCGCGGCGAAAGCTCACACAGCCAGCGCCACCAGCACCAGAGCGAATATAAACCTTGGCTTCGTCGAGAAATTTCACCGCCCGCCACCCAAGCGTCCACGCCGCCCTCAAGACGGCTCCTTCTCCGAATCCTCAGCAACAGGCACGCCCTCGACCGCCTCCAGCGCGCTGCCGCGGCCCTCCTTGAGGACACTCAAGCGCCCATCGGGCTCCAGCACCACCGCGCCCACCGTTGCGATCTCGGCAAATCCAGCCAGACGCACCGCCGAGCGAACTTCAGCCTCGGTCACCCCCTCCTGGGCCATGACCTCGTGGCGAAAGCAGCCATCGATGACCAGCGCGCGCGGATCGGATTTGACCAGATCGCGCAGCCAACGGATGCGTTGTGCGGCCAAAGCGGTCAGGCGTTGCATCACCACCAGCGTCGCCAAGCCCGCCAACCCCTCGATCACACTGATGGCGCCAGTCAAGACAGTGGTGGCGATCAGCGAGCCGAGGGCGATGGTGAAGATCAGATCGAGGACGTTGAATTGCGCCAGCGTACGCTTGCCGGTTGCGCGCAACAACACCACGCTGGCGATATAGACGGCACAGGCACTGAGCGCGATGGGGATGAGGGTGGTGTGGCCGTCATAAAACCACGCCATGCCAGCCCTATCCCCCAGCTTTGGTCGCTTTGGCGTGTGCGCTGTTACTCAGCTGCCTCCGCCGCGGGCAGCACCGAGACGAAGGTGCGTCCCTTGAGGCCCTTGTGGAATTTCACCTGACCCTCGGCGGTGGCGAAGATGGTGTGATCGCGCCCCAGACCAACGTTCTCACCCGGCCACCACCGCGTGCCGCGCTGGCGCACCAGGATATTGCCGGGCACGACCGCTTCGCCGCCATACTTCTTGATGCCGAGGCGGCGACCGATGGTGTCGCGCCCGTTGCGCGAGGAGCCGCCTGCTTTTTTGTGTGCCATGGTGTGTTCTCCTCTGGCTTGTGCGTCTTCGGTTACTCGGCGGCTTGGCGCGCACTCTGGCGCGCCTCGAAGGCGGCTTGGCGTGCGGCGGTGCCGGTACCGATGGCGGGTTTGGCGTCGCTCTTGCCGGCTTTGGCCAGGATCTCGACGATGCGCACCGTGGTCTGCTCCTGGCGATGGCCTTTGAGGCGTTTGGAGCTGTGTTTGCGACGCCGACGCTTGAAGTTGTAGATCTTGGGGCCGCGGCCCTGCTCGATCACTTCGGCGGTGACGGCGGCGCCTTCGACAAACGGCGCTCCGATGGCCGGGCTCTCGCCTCCCAGCATGAGCACATGGTCAAAGCGCACGGTCTCGCCCGCTTCGGCATCGAGGCTTTCGACGATCAGCTGGTCGCCTTGTTTTACGCGGTATTGTTTGCCGCCAGTCTTGATGACTGCGTACATGTGTCTTCCCTTCGATTGCCGCGTCCCTGTGGCGCCCCGGGGGGACTTTGTGCCGAAAGATCGGCGCCTCGGACAGCGCGCCCGCAGTGCAGGCGGTGTTTTCGCCGGCCCAGTGATACGTACACCGGAGGCTGGCCAAGTTGGGTGCAGCAGGCTGCATTCCAGTGTGGCTGGTCGGGTAGTGATATGTGCCTTGCCGGCGATCGAGGGTCAAGCGCCGATAGCACGCAGGCTGGCGATTTCCCCTTGAACGCGCCATCGCCCCTGACTAGGGTGCCGCTCGCCGCAGGGCAGCCTGGGCCTACGGAGAGGTGCCGGAGTGGTCGAACGGGGCGGTCTCGAAAACCGTTGAGCCTTCACGGGTTCCGAGGGTTCGAATCCCTCTCTCTCCGCCATTGCGCATTTGTGTGCTGGAACTGGCGCTAAAGCTTTGAATGGCATGGAGATTTCCGGGGTTCGAAACCCCTCACGGCGGCAGTAGGCCGGGCGGGCCGTGAAGGCCAGGTTTAGGGTAGTCCGGCGCAGGGCGAGATCGCCGATTTGCCAGAGTTGCCAGGGGTTTGACAGGAACGTCATGGCGAGTTCGAACACCTCGTCGAAGGGGCGCTTGGGTTGGCCCTGGTTGGCGGCCTTTTCCGTCCAGATCAGCTTCTCTCGCTCCAAGATGGCG
>JBCDHK010000133.1:0-9255 GCA_038750185.1 Pseudomonadota bacterium | reverse complement strand
GGGCTCGGTAGCGATCGGCTTTACCGCCGAGACGGCAAGCATCAAGGCAGGCGGCTACATCGCCAAGGTGATCCGCGACACCCCGACCCCGAGCTACAAATGGGCGCATTGGGGGGGCGTGGCCTCGGTATTGGAGAAGTACCGCAGTGTGCATGAGCTCAACCGCGCCGGCTCCATGCTCGACAACATCCTCTATCAGAACGTCACCCTGGAGCGCGCGCTCTTCACGCCTGAGTTGCTCGACGACTTGCTGGCCGAAGCGACCCAGACGGTGACACTCCACCGCGATACGGTATTCTTTCGCCATCTGATCGTGCAGCAGCGCCTGGTCCCGGTGCCGCTTTATCTGGAGCGCTGCACCCCCGAGGAGGCCGAACTGGTGGTGATCCGCCTCGGCCAGTGCATCCGCAACAACGCCGCCACCAACGTGTTCAACCGCGACCTGGACGGGCGTAACTACGGCGTCTCGGCGCTGCGCTTCGTCTATCTTTTCGATTACGATGCCATCGAGCCGCTGACCGAGGTCAAGGTGCGCACCAATGCCGATCGCCTCGACGGCGAGGAGGACGTGCCGGACTGGTTCTTCGAGGAAGGCACGGTGTTTTTGCCCGAGGAGTTGGAGGCGCACCTGCGCCTGCCCGACCGCCGCTTGCGCCGCCTGTTCCGCGAGGCCCATGGCGCGCTGCTGAGCGCCGAATACTGGCAGCGCATGCAGCGTTGGCTGGGCGAGGGCCGTGTGCCTCGGGTGCGCACCTATCCGCGCGCGACCCAGCTCGACCGCGCCCAACTGGCCGAAAACCTGGCCATGCGCCCGCCCGAGTGAGCCCGTCCTAGTGAGCCTCACCCGCGACCTTGGCGCGCGGGTGTGCTATGGCGCTTTAGAGGCGTGGCCCCAGCGGGGAGGGTTTGTCCATGCGCGTACTGCTGCTCTATGCCCATCCGGTCGAGACTTCCTACGCCGCGGCGCTGCACGAACGCGCGCTGGCGGTGTTGCAGGCGCATGGCCACGACGTCGACGACTGCGATCTCTATACTGAGGGTTTCGACGCGGTGATGAGCCGCCAGGAGCGCCTCGATTACCACGACACCGCCATCAACCACACGCCGGTGGCAGCCCACGTCGAGCGCTTGCTGGCCGCAGAAGCACTGATCACGCTCTCGCCGATCTGGAACTTCGGCGTGCCCGCGATCCTCAAGGGCTATATGGACCGCGTTTTTCTGCCCGGCGTCACGTTTCGTCTCCAAGAGGGGCGCATCGGGCCGGGGGCGCTGGCGCTCAAGCGTTTGGTCTGCATCCACACCTACGGCGCAAAGCGCTGGGTGGCCTGGGCTGCGGGCGATCCGCCCCGCCGCCAGTTGATGCGCGTGGTCGGTGGACTGCTGGCGCCCAACGCCCCCAAGCGGTATCTGGGCCTCTATGACATGAACAACGCCACCCCCGCCCACCGCGCCGCCTTTCTGGCCCGCGTCGAAGCCGAGATGGCGCAGTTCTAAACCTCAAGCATCCCCCACGACAGGAGCCCCCATGATCGACCTCACCGCCTGGCTGGCCTTCCTCGCCGCCTCCGCCCTCGTCGTGATCGTGCCCGGACCGACGGTGACGGTGATCATCGCCAATGCGCTGCGCTCGGGGCCCACAGCAGGGCTGATGAACATCGCTGGCACCCAGGCCGGGCTCGTGCTGATGATCGGCGTGCTCGCGCTCGGGCTGGAGGCCATCGTCGCCTCGGCGGGCCTTCTGTTCGACATCCTGCGGCTCTTGGGCGCGGCCTATCTGATCTGGCTCGGGATCCAGATGTGGCGCTCAGATGGGTGCCTTGGCCAGGCGGACGTCCCGGCGCGCTCCCATGCGGCGCTCTTTTGGCAGGGCTTTCTGGTGATCTGGTCCAATCCCAAGGCGCTGGTGTTCTTTGGCGCCTTCATCCCGCAGTTCGTCGATCCGGCAGGCGATCCGACCACCCAGGTGATCTTGCTCGGTGCCACCTTCATGGCGGTCGCCACCGTGCTCGACGGCGCCTATGCCTTTGCCGCAGGGCGCGCAGGCGGCCTACTCTCGCGCCAGCGCGTGCGGCTGGTCGAGCGCCTCTCGGGCGCTTGCCTGATCGGGGGCGGTCTGTGGCTCGCGCTCTCGCGGCGCGCCTGAGACAGTCTCAAACGGCCTTCGAGAGCCAGGCGTGGACAAAACCCAACTTGGCGCGCACGCGGTCGCTGAGCACAAAGGGATAGAGATCGGACAGCCCCATCGAGCGATTGACATGGTTGAGCGCGATCCCGAGCCTTGAAGCCAACGTGATCAGGCGCTCCACATCGGGCTCGGCATAGGCGTCGTAGTCCGCAGGTAGGCCCTCGATATGCACGCCCGCGGCGGCGGCGCTGTCGGCGATATCGGTCAGATGCAGGAGATGGGCCGCGCTCTCGGCCCAGTCCTCATGCGGGTGTGCGCTGGCATAGCGCGTGACGTGGGCCGTTTGCCAGCCAGGCGGCGGCCCCTCGGCATAATGGCGCGCTAACGCAGCAGCGTAATCGGTGCGCTCGTCGCCGAAGGTGGCGCGAAACGCCTCGATAAAGCCCGGGCGCGCCAACAAGCGCTCAAACAGGAAATGCGCGATCTCGTGGCGGAAATGCCCGGTCATGGTGCGCAGCCGCTCGCCCAACTCCTCTCGGCGCTCGACGCGCTCGGCCGGGTCGGCCTCGGTGACATTGATCGTCACCACACCGGAGAGATGGCCCATCACCACCCGCTGCTCGCCCGCGCGCGTGGCCTCGGCCAGGAGATGGAAGATGGGGCGCGGGCCAGGATCGGTATCGGTGAACCAGCCCCAGCGCGCCAGCGTGGCCAGCACCCAGCGCTTGGAGGCCTCCGCCTCAGCCCAGAGCGCGCGGTTGTCGGCGTGGAAGGTGTCGGGGATGACATCGGTCATGGCACAAGCGCGGCAATAGCCGGTGCCAGCCTCCTCGGCGGCCCAGTTGCAGCCGATCTCGGCGCGGTTGGCGCAGGGCTGGACGGCATCGAGGCCGGCAAAGACCGCCTCCTCGGGCAGCCAGACCACACCAGTCCCGCTGACACAGTAGAGATTGTTGAAGTAGAGGCGTTCGCTGCTGTACGGGGATCGAAAAAGGCGCATGTGAACTCCCGTGGGTCGCCCCTGGGTCATGCCAGAGGGGACGCCTTGGCTACAAGACCCGGCGACGCC
This sequence comes from Pseudomonadota bacterium, assembly GCA_038750185.1. Taxonomy (GTDB): domain Bacteria; phylum Pseudomonadota; class Alphaproteobacteria; order Rhodobacterales; family Rhodobacteraceae; genus Thermohalobaculum. Next base: position 6,061 of record JBCDHK010000133.1, on the reverse strand, counting down.
GATCTCTTGCCAGGAGAGCGCCCATGCGTGCTGCCGTCTGCCGCGAATTCGGACAGCCCTTTACGCTGGAGGAGGTCTCGCTCGCCCCGCCTGGTCCCGGAGAGGTGCGCTGTCGCGTCAAAGCCGTGGCGATCTGCCATTCCGACATCACCTTTGCCGAGGGCGGCTGGGGGGGCGCGCTACCGGCGGTCTTTGGCCATGAGGCGGCTGGGATCGTGCTGGAGTGCGGCCCTGGCGTGGGTGGTCTGGCAGCGGGGGACCGGGTGGTCATCACCATGGTGCGCCACTGCGGCACCTGCCCGTGCTGCACGCGCGGCCTGCAGGGTGTGTGCGAGCACGACTTCCCCCTCGATACCCACTCACCGATCCAGGCAGCCGACGGCAGCGCCATCCGCCAGGGCCTGCGCACCGGCGCCTTTGCCGAGGAGGTGGTGGTCGAGGCCAGCCAGGTGGTCGTGATCGAGGACGACCTCAGCTTTGAGACCGCCTCGCTGCTGGCCTGTGGTGTGATCACGGGCTACGGCGCCGTCGCCAACACCGCCGGCCTGTTCCAGGGCGCGGATGCGGTGGTGATCGGCACCGGCGGCGTCGGGCTCAACGCCGTACAAAGCGCGCATCTGGCTGGGGCCGGGCGGGTGATCGCCATCGATCTCGATCCCGTAAAGCTCGCCGCGGCGAGGCATTTCGGCGCCACCCACTGCGTGAATGCGCGCGAGGAGGACGCCCACGCCCGCGTGCGCGAGATCACCGGTGGGCGGGGGGCGGACTTTGTCTTTGTCACCGTGGGCGCGATCCAGGCCATCGACCAGTCCTACACCATGTTGGCGCCTGGGGGCACGTCGGTGTTGGTGGGCGTGCCTGCGCTTGGGGTGCGCTCGGTCTTCGACCCCGTCGCCGCGATCAGTGCCGGCCAGCGCATCCTCGGCTCCAAGCTCGACGCCCAGATCCACCGCGACATCCCAGCCCTCATAGAACACTGGCGCGCGGGGCGGCTTTATCTCGACGAACTGGTCAGCCGCACCTTTGCCTTCGACGAGATCAACGCCGCCATGGACGCCACCCGCCGCGGCGAGGGCCTGCGCAATGTGGTCGTGATGGGGGAGGGCGCATGAGACTGACCGACTGCGAGATCTTCGTCGTCGGCAATCCGCCCCCTGGCAAGGGCGGACGCTATTTCATCTTCGTGCGCTTGGAGACGGCTTGCAACGTGGTCGGCTACGGCGAGATCTACGCCGCGACCTTCTCGCCCCATGTGGTCAAGGCCATGGCCGAGGATCTCTATGCGCGCGTGTTCGAGGGCGCCGATCCGCACCACATCGAGCATCTCTGGCGCCGCGCCTACGGCTCGGGCTACACCGCGCGCCCCGATGCCTCGCTGGTGGGGGTGCTCTCGGGCCTTGAGATGGCCTGCTGGGATATCGTCGGCAAAGCGGCGGGACAGCCACTCCACCGCCTGTTCGGCTCGACCGGGCGCGAGCGCCTGCGCGCCTACACCTACCTCTATGCCCCCGGCGAGAGCGTGGTGCCCGACGGCGCGCGCAGCGTCTACACCGATCCCGATCTGGCCGCCGAAGCCGCAGCCCACGCCGTGGCCGAGGGCTGGAGCGCGATCAAGTTCGACCCTGCAGGCCCCTATACGATCTACGATGGACGTCAGCCCGATCTGGCCACCCTGGAGCGCGCCGAGGCCTTCTGCAAGCGGCTGCGCGAGGCGGTCGGCACCCGCGCCGATCTGCTGTTTGGCACCCACGGCCAGTTCACCCCCTCGGGCGCCAAGCGGCTGGCGCGGCGCATCGAGCCCTACGAGCCGCTCTGGTTCGAGGAGCCGTGCCCGCCCGAAAATCCCGCCGCCATGGCAGAAGTGGCCCGCGCCACCGCCGTGCCCATCGCCACGGGCGAGCGCTTGGTGACGGCGCATGAGTTTGCCGCCGTGTTGCGCGCGGGGGCGGCCTCGATCCTGCAGCCTGCGCTTGGGCGCGTGGGCGGGCTCTCCCAGGCGAGGCGGCTGGCGGCCCTGGCCGAAGCCCATCACGCCCAAGTCGCCCCCCACCTCTACGCCGGGCCGATCGCGGGCGCGGCCAACGTCCAACTGGCGCTCTCGATCCCCAACTTCCTTATTCTGGAGAGCATCGGACGCTGGGACGGCTTTCACGCCCAGATCCTCAAAACCCCGATGCGCTGCGAGGACGGCCACGTCCTGCCCCCCGACGCCCCCGGCCTCGGGGTCGAGCTGGACGAAGACGTGGCGCGCGCCCACCCCTACACCGGCACTGCGCTGCATCTGGAGATGGCGGTGACGCCGGAGGAGGCCTCGGGATAGCGCGATCCCTATAGCATTTTGCGCAAACGTTGGTTCGCGCAAAATGCTATAGGCTGTTGTTTTGTCGCAATTTCCGAGCCAGTCGGTGTTTCCACCCCCTTTGAAATCGCTTCAGCCAGGCTGCCCTGTTTGGCGGTTAGGAAATCGCGGCAAACCGGAGATCTGGAGCATCCCAATCGCTCGGAACAGGCTCTACAGCGCAAGGCCGTAAGGCCGTCCCGTCGCGAGGGCCAGCGCTTAGTCGGGGGTCAGCATGTAGCCCGCCCCGCGCACGGTCTGCAGATAGCGCGGGGCTTTGGGATCGGCCTCGATCTTGCGCCTGAGCCGCGTGATCTGGACATCGACCGCGCGGTCTTGCACGCCGCCGCCCTGGGTGCCGCCCAACTCCTCAGCCAGACGCGCGCGGCTGACCGGGGCATGCGGCTGGGCCGAAAACACCCGCATCAGGGCCTGTTCGGTGGTGGTCAGATGCACCGGCTCGCCGCCGCGATAAAGCGCTCCCCGCCCGGTATCGTAGCGCGTCTCGCCCAGCATCAGCGTGCGTGGGGGTGCGGACACGGGCTGGGGTGCTGCGCGGCGCAAAATGGCAGCAGCGCGCAGTAGCAACTCGCGCGGCTCGAAGGGTTTGGCGAGGTAGTCGTCAGCGCCCGCCTCCAGGCCCTCGATGCGCGCCTCGGTCTCGCTGCGTGCGGTGAGCAAGAGCACCGGCGTCTCAAGGCGCGCGCGCAGGCGCCGGGTAAAGGCCAGCCCGTCCTCGCCCGGCATCATCACATCGACCACCAGTAGATCGAAGGCCAGCCCCTCCAGGAGCCGCGAGGCATGGGCCGCATCGCGCGCGGGCGTGACCAGATAGCCGTTGCGCTCGAGAAAGCGGCGCAACAGTTTGCGGATGCCCGCGTCATCATCGACGATCAGGATGTGCGCCGGATCGGCGGCCTCGGCACTGCACAGGGTTTGCACACTCATGGCCCGATCCTCATGATTTGGCCGCTTCGACGAGCGAGAGTACGGCCTCGCGCCCGCTCTCGTCGAGGATCTGTTCGAGCACACTGCGAAAGCCTGCCACTGCCTCGGGGCCGGCGTGGGTGTAGGCGCGGCGCAGGCGCGCGCGTTGGGGGCGGGAGAGGCGGGCCTCCAGCGTCTCGCCCTCGGGGGTGAGGTGGAGGTTGCGCTGGCGGCGGTCGAGGGTGCCGGGGCGGCTGTCGATCAGCCCGTCCTCGATCAGCTGGCGTAGCACGCGGTTGAGCGATTGTTTGGTCACGCGCAAGATCGCGAGCAGCCCGGCCACCGTGATGCCGGGGCGGCGTTTGACGAAGTGGATCGCGCGGTGGTGGGCGCGCCCGTAGCCGCGCTGGGCTAACACGTCGTCGGGATCGGCGGTGAAATCGCGGTAGGCGAAAAACAACAGTTCGATGCCCTGGCGCAATTGCTCGTCGCTGGCAAAGGGCGGTGGCTCGGGCTGGCTCGGCTCTGGGTCGGATCGTTGGTGTGGTTGCATGGCATCCCCCTCTGGCGCCCGGACCGGCGGCGCGCGCATCACGATTTATGTCAGCGTTATTGACTGATCTCAAGGCGAATGTTACCTCCCACCCGCAATACCGCGAAGGCTTGTGTCGCCTAGCGGACAGAATCGGCAATAAACGCAATGTTGGGATGGATATTAATCCATTTCAGCAACTTAAATACTCCAAGGAGGAGACCATGGCACCCGCAGGCCACAGCTACGACGACCGTGACGGCTTTATCTGGATGGACGGCGATCTGGTCGACTGGCGCAACGCCAACGTACATGTGCTGAGCCATGCCATGCACTATGCCTCTTCGGTGTTCGAGGGCGAGCGGGCCTACGGCGGGCGCATCTTCGAATCCGAGAAGCACTCCAAGCGTCTGGTCGCCTCGGGCATGGCCCTCGACATGCCCATTCCCTACACCGTCGAGGAGATCGAGGCCGCCAAAGCCGCCACACTGCGCGCCAACGATCTGAGCGACGCCTATGTGCGCGTGGTCTGCTGGCGCGGCGCGGGGCTCGACATGGGGGTCTCGGCGGCGCGCAATCCGGTGCGCATGGCGGTGGCGGCGTGGCCTTGGGGGGCGTATTACGGCGATGCCAAGCTCGCTGGTGCCAAGCTCGACATCTCCAAATGGCGCCGCCCCGCGCCCGACACCATTCCCTGCTTTGCCAAGGCCTCGGGGCTTTACATGATCTGCACCATGTCCAAGCACGCCGCCGAAGCGCAGGGCTGCTCAGATAGTCTGATGTTCGACCACCGCGGCTATGTGGCCGAGGCGACGGGGGCCAATGTGTTCTTCGTCAAGGAGGGCGTCGTGCATACCCCGACCCCGGACTGTTTCTTAAACGGCATCACCCGCCAGACCGTGATGGGTATGCTGCGCGATAAGGGTATCGAGGTGGTCGAGCGCCACATCATGCCCGCCGAACTGGAGGACTTCGAGCAGTGCTGGCTGACGGGCACCGCAGCCGAGGTCACGCCGGTGGGCGAGATCGGGCCTTACGGTTTCGAGGTGGGCGCGCTGACGCGTGAGATCGCCCAGGACTACGAGCGCGTGGTGCGGGGTAATCACTAAGCGATGGCCAGGCGCCCGCCTGCGGGCGTCGGTTAAGCCATCGCGACCAAAACACCAAGCGATGGGCAGACGCCTGCTTGGGGGCGCTGGGCGGTCGATGCATAGCGCCGTAAAACGTTATATTGTACCATCGGCATCTCCTGGTCTATTGTTGGAGAAACCGTCGTCCAATCCGGGAGATACCGATGAACGCCGCCCCTTTTGCCGCCGCGCTTTGCGCCGCTTTGCCCCTCGTTGCCGCGCCCTTTGCCGCTGCCGGCGAGAAACGCGCCCTCGATGCCCATGAGCACGGTGTCGGGCTGTTTAATATGGCCATCGAGGGGACGCAGGTGGCGATGGAGCTTGAAGTGCCCGGCGCCGATATCGTTGGTTTCGAGTATGAGGCGACCAGCCCCGAGGATCTCGCTGCCATCGAGGCCGCCAAGGCCACGCTTGCCGATCCGCTGGCGCTGTTTGTGTTGCCTGCTGCGGCGGGGTGCACGCTGGCGTCGGCTGAGGTCGCGCTGATCGGCCCCGGTGGCGACGAACATGGCGAGGAGCACGCCGGGCATGGGCATGGCGAAAAAGCGCACGGCCACAGCCACGACCACGGACATGGCCATAGTCACGGGCATGGCCACGGGCACGGCGAAGAAGCGCACGCCGAGGAAGCCGGCGAGACCCATACCGAGTTCCACGCCGAGTACCGTCTGACCTGCGCCGAGATCGCCAATCTCGACCGCATCGACTTTGCCTATTTCGCCGCCTTTCCCAATGCCGAGGAACTGGAGATCCAGTTGATCGATGCCAACGGCAGCCGCGGCTTCGAGGTCGAGCGCGACGCGCCGGCCCTGGAGATCGGCGGCAGTTCCTGATCCTCACGCCTGTGTCCGCCCGGGCCGAGCCCCGACCGAGCCTGCCACCGCGCACAGCCCTCGCCCTTGAGGGCCTGCGCTTTGCCTGGCCGGGCGGTGGCTTTGGCCTGGAGGTGGACGCACTCAGCCTCACGCCGGGTGAGCGCGTGTTTCTGCAAGGCCCGAGCGGCTCGGGCAAATCGACGCTACTCTCCTTGATCTGCGGCATCGTCGCGCCCGATGCGGGGCGCATCGCGGTGATGGGCGAGGCATTCTCGGCGCTCTCGCCCGCCAAGCGTGACCGGCTGCGCGCTGAGCGCTT
>JBCDHK010000132.1:0-9315 GCA_038750185.1 Pseudomonadota bacterium | reverse complement strand
TAGGCGGGGATGCGCACATGCCCCTCCTTGCCGAGGGCGAGCACCCGCACCGGGTCGCCCGGCTGGAAGCGCGTCGCACTCATGGATCGGCCTGATCCTGCTCCCAGACCGCGCGGCGGCGGGCCACGGCGGCGTCGAACTCGGCGCGGGTGAGCACGCCCTTCTCGATCAGCACGTCGATCATGGCCTCTAAGCGGCGGCGGTAGAAGGAATGGCGTTTGTACTTCTCGGCGCCAAAGCTCTCAAAGCCCCGGCGCATCTCATCGAGCGAGATGATGCGCCGCGTGCCGTCGCCGAGAAGGTTGCGCACGGCCTCGGTCTGTTTTTCCCAGTGCATCCACGGCAGTTCGGTGCGCGGGATGGGGCCGGCGGCGTCTCCGCCGATATCGTGATAGCCGCGTGGACCCGTCTCGCGCCCCGTCTCGCCCCCGGTTTCGCTCATGCCTCGCTCACCTGTGCGTGCTCTTGGAAGATCTTGAGGCACTGCGCGCGCAGATCCACAAAGGCGGGCTCCAAGAGAGTGGGCGCGCCGCGGGGGCGGGGCAGGGGATTGTCGAGAAGGGCTGCGATCTGCGTCGGCCGCCGGGTGAGCAACAGCACCTGATCGGCCATCTGCACAGCTTCCTCCAGATCGTGGCTCACCAGGATCATCGTCGCCTTGGAGCGGGCGAAAAGCGCCTGGAGGCGTTCGCGCATCAATAGCGTCATCTCGTAATCGAGGGCGGAGAAGGGCTCGTCTAGGAACAGCACCTCCGGGTCGGGCGCGAGCGCGCGCAGGATCGAGACGGCCTGCTGCTGCCCGCCCGAGAGCGTGTAAGGATAGGCGTTGAGATCGATCTTGATCCCGAAATCCTCGACAAGCTGGTCCACGCGCCGGGTGCGCTCGGCCTTGGGCACGCCGCGGAGCTTGAGGGGATAGTGGATGTTGTCGATGGCGCGAAACCACGGGAAGAGCGCCTCGCGGTAGTTCTGGAAGACGTAGGAAATCCGCGTCTGGCGGATGCTCTTGCCGTCATAGAGCACTTCGCCGCCATCGAAGGGCATGAGCCCCGAGATCATGTTGATGAGCGTGCTCTTGCCGCAGCCATTGGGGCCGAACACGCTGGTGAAGCTGCCCATGGGCAGCGAAAGATCAAAGCCTGCGTAGACCGTCTTGCCCCCAAAGCTCTTGGAGAGCCCGCGCACGGTGAGCTGGCGCGCCTCGGCGGGCGCGCGCTCTACGGGTTTGGGGTCGAGGAGGGTCATCGCGAAGGCTCCAAGGCGCGCGTTTCAGCTGCCGAAGTCGTCCATCGAGAGGATCTTGGTGCGCACATCCATGGACTCTTCCATGACCCCTTCCGAGACGAAAACATCGACAAAGGCCTGATAGCTGTCGAGATCGGTCTCATTCAGATCGGAGTAGCTGCGCAGGTAGGGCTTGGCCAGCAGATCGAGCTGGTCTTCGCGGATCGCGGTGTATTTGGGGATGATCGCCTTGTAGCGGTCGAAATCGGCCATCGCGAGGGCAGTCGCCTCATCGATGATCTCCACGATCTTGCGCGCGACCTCGGGGCGCTCTTCGATGAAGCGCGTGGTGAGCACGGCAGCCCCCGAATAGAAGGGATCGGCGATCACGCCCGCCACCGGGTTGATCATGGCGCGCTCCACGCCCTCGGTGCTGGCGGCGATCGAGCCCACGGGCTCCAGCGAGAGCGTTGCATCCACGCTGCCGCCCATCACGGCGGGCACCTGCTGGGGCACGGCGAGATCGACGAGGGTGACGTCCTCATCCGGGTCGAGCCCGGCTGCACGCACCAGATGGCGCGAGATCGTGCGCCACTGGATGCCGGGCACGTGGCCGAGGGTCTTACCCTCAAGATCGGCAAAGCTGCCGATGTCGCTCTCGGACTGCACGATCAGCCCGTCATTGATCAGGTTGACCCCGATGCCACCGCCTTGCAGGCCAAACACCTTGAACGTGCCGGGAAAGCGCGCCTCGGCCAGCATGGCGATCCCCGCAGCAGCCCCCGGCGGGCCGAAATCGGCGCGCCCGCCCACCAGCGCATCGATGATGTGGTTGGGGCTTTGCATGCGGTTGCTGTTGACGCGGATGCAGGCGGCCTCAAAAAGCCCTTCCTCGGTGGCCACGTAATAGGCCGTGGTCTGCATGATCGGCAGCCAAGCGGAGGTCACCTCCTCATAGCTCTCACAGTCGGCTGCGGCTGTGGTGGCGAAGGCGGCGGTGGCGGCGGCAACAAGCAAGGCTCTCATGATCTTTGCTCCTGTGTGAGGGTTCGGCGGCTAGGCGCGCATCAGCGCCCAGCCCAGTGGACGAGGCGGCTCTCGGTGAGCAGGAAGGCGAGATTGAGCACATACCCAAGTGCTCCGGTGATGAGGATGGATCCGTACATGTCGGTGAGGTCGTAGGAGATCTGCGCATCGATGATGCGATGGCCCATGCCATCGGTGGCCCCGATGAACATCTCGGCCACGATAATTACCACCAGCGCGAGCGAGACGGCGGTGCGCAGTCCCACAAAGGTCTGCGGCAGGGTCTCGTAGAAGACCACATCGGCGAAGATGCGCAAGGGAGAGGCGCCCATGGAGCGCGCGGCCAGCAGGCGGGTCTCGCGCGCATTCATCACGCCGTAGGCCACGTTGAAGACGATCACGAGCATGGCGGCAAAGGAGGCGACGGCGATCTTGGAGAAGTCCCCCAGCCCGAAGAGCAGCAGAAACAGCGGAAAGAGCGCCGTGGCGGGCGTGGAGCGGAAGAAGTCGATGATGAACTCCACCGCGCGGTAGACGCGGTCGTTCACCCCCAGCACGATACCGAGCGGCACGGCCACGATCGCCGCAGAGGCAAACGCGTAGGCCACGCGCACGGTGGTGGCCCAGAGATCGGCCAGCACATCGCCAAACACGAGCGCTACCGCGGTATCGGCAAGCGTGTCCGCGGGCGAGGGCAGAAGCCGCGCGTCCACCAGATCGAAGGCCCAGGCGATCTGCCAAAGCCCCAGGAGCACGAGCGGCCCAGTGATGTAGGGCCAACTCGCACGCGCCACCCCCTTGAGGGCGGAGGCTTTCTGCCCACGCATCGCATCCGAAATGCTCATGGACCGAACTGTGCACTCCGCGAACGGTGCAGTCTGCTGCTGATTTTAGACCAAAGCGCTGCATGGATTGCAGCGCATACGCTTGGCATGTGTAGGGAGCTGGCTGCCACCGCCTGACGCAGATACCCAAGACAGCGAGGGACACTGTCCAATCGCAGCCGCCAGTCTTTCAACTGCGCAGGCGCACACCCAGTTCATGCGCCAGCAGGGCGCGTGTCATGCCGGGTTCTGATCCGCGCCACTGCTTGTGCCATGTATTGCGGCGAAAAACCCCGTCTCGGTTGCTTGCTCCTCATCTCTCTCCTCCAGATCGTCTCAAAAACAGCCGCCTGGTCCGGGAGTGGGGAGCAAGGTCACCTCGGAAATGTTCAGGAAACACACCCACGCGGCTGAGCAGTGGTGCGGCTAGAACGGAGTAAGAAGGTTCCCGAGATTGTTCCCAAGGCTCTTAGCGCTAAATGCTAAGCCATTGAGGCGACGGCCGGAATCGAACCGGCGTACACGGATTTGCAGTCAGTCGAAATCAACTGATAATCCACAGTATTCCTGTAAACGTTCTCGCTATTACCCCAATGAAACGTCAATGGGTTACGGGCCGTTTGTAAACGGCTCTCATTGCCCATCAATAGCTTGTAATCGCCGCGGGAACGCGTGCGAGCCCTGTTCTTCACACCACCACCAACCCAGAACACCCCGCACCTCGCCCATGGCGGGCGTGGTCGTGCGGGCGAGAGGAGAGATGAGATGAGCAACGCCGTCCTAAACTGCCGCTTTGGCCGGCTGCGTATTCAGGTTTTGCGGGATCGGCCTTTTCTGAGGGTCGTCTTGATGCAGAGCCGTCCAAGTGAGTGGCCGTGGTTCGAGCTATACCGATAGGGCGGGTTGCAGATGGCCTATGACTACATCGCCCGGCGATATGGCCGGCGCTTCCAGATCGGCCAACGCATCCGCCACACCGTCACCGGGCGAGAGGGCACAGTGACCCGACGCAGGATCGACACGCATTACTTGCGCGTTCGCTTTGATGGCGATCGGCGCCCGAGGAATGTCTATCCGCCGGAGGCGGAGATTTTGAGCGAGGAGAAGTGATGCCCAAAGAAAAGGATAGCGGCTGGAGGTACTACCTCCCCACGAACCGCGAAACCGCAGAAGACGCTGTCCCGATAATGACCTACTCTTGGCGCGATATTTACGGTGCGTATGACGCAGCGCTTGAAGCATCCAAAGATGAGTGGTCAGAGCGTGACGGCAATGAACGGGGATTGGGAGAAGGGCCGGACATAATTGTGATTGCCCCTGACGGCTGCGAGACACGGTACACTACAAATCGAGAGGCAGATGTTGCGCACTATGCCTACGAAGTGGGGGCTGGCTGATGCCCCGCAAGAACCCCCGCCCAAAGGCCCGCAAGAACCGCCGCAAGCTGCTCGGCAAGATGGCCGCGGCACCGCGCAAGAGGTCACGCCAGATGTACGGCGATCAGCCCCGAACTGCCCTTAGCGGTTCCGCCTTGGCCGTGGTGATCGCTGCGAGCACTTATGTTGGGAAAGAGTTATGACCGACCAGATCGCCCTATCAGCCAACGACACCCGCCTCTATCAGCGCGGCCTCACCGCCGCCCATTCCAGCGACGACGACGGCATGTGCGATCTAGGCGCCTCGGTCGGACTCGGCAACGGCAACATGCTGTACGTGGGCGAGCGCCCTGGACGCGATGGCTGGTGCATCTGCGTGTACCGCCAGAGCGAGACGATCAGCATCGCGGAGGGCCTGGAGGGAGAACAGCGCGAGGCGGCGATGGATTTGATCGACGAGGTGGCGGCGGCGATCAACGGGAGTGACACGACATGACCGGCCCCGCCCACGCTATCATCATGCGCTACACCAATTGGCGAGGCGAGACCGCCATACGGGCCATCGAGCCGCGCGAGGTGTACTTAGGCAGCACCGAGTGGCACCCCAAGACGCAATGGCTCATGCCAGCTTGGGATCTTGGCAAGGGTGCGGAGCGGGTCTTTGCCTTGGCGGAGTGCGATTTCACCGCCGGTGGGTCCACCCCCAAACCCATCTGGGAAACGCTCCTCAAGTACTACACCGAGCCTGAGGCGCTGCGCTGGCTCACTGAGCCCCACCCTCAACTTGACGACCAAGCGGCTGCGGTGCTGCTCGCTCAAGGCAACCCTGATCCGGTGTGGCGCATCCTTGAGCGGCTTGAGGCTGACGGATACCTGTAGGGAGAAAGCAATGCGCCTACTTATCTGCGGCGGCAGGAACTACCGCGATGTGCACGTCGTCAGAGCGGTCATTGAGGCTTTGGCCCCTAGGCTGGTTATCACCGGCGATGCGACCGGCGCAGATGCTTGCGCTGCGAAGATGGCTGAGCTGCTGGGGATAGAAACTATCATTTGCGACGCGGATTGGGAGACGCATGGCCGCGCCGCTGGCCCAATCCGTAACGCGGAGATGCTGGAGAAGCACAGGCCAGACTTGGTGATTGCCTTTCCAGGTGGGCGCGGTACGGCAGACATGATGGCCAAGGCTGGTAAAGCTGGTGTGCGGGTTAGAAAAGTAGGGGTGGGGTGGTGAGTCGCTCTGCGCCGGTGGCCACCCTAAATCACAGTAAGAGCAGTATCTTAACGGTGAAATTAGGCGATTTGCCCGCCACCCCTTCGGAACAAAGGATGAGGGCGGCGCCTCACGGCCCGCTCTCTGCTCTCGTCCGCGGTAGGGGCCAAGGCAACCTATCCGCAGCCCAGTCGTCGTCTCGGGAGAGGGGCCTGCTAGTCACCCCCAATCTACGTCATCGCCCGAAGGCGGAGCGTCACGGCCAGCAGGGTTTCACCGCGTCCTCCCGTGGGCAGAGCATAGCAGGCTTAGCGATCTTATCGCCAGACGGTAAGATCGGCGAGGCCCGGTGCGGATAGCCTCATCACTAGCTTTAACACAGGGTGAATTTTTGCTATCTCAGGTTGTCTACTGAGAATCTAAACAACCTTGAGATGGTGAGGAGCTATCATGCGTATCTTTGGCTTTGCGATGGGTTTGGTGTTTGCTGTTGCAGCAACAGAAGCTCTGGCGGTACCCGTTCAGGTCCAAATCCGAGATGATGGATTTGGGAGCGAGACCTCATTCGAGATCGCCACAAGACCTGGGGGTGTTATTGTTGAAAGCATCGCTGCTGGTACAATCCCTGATTTTGTCTTTACTACTACGAACTTCGATTTTGATCTCTCGCCTGGAGATTATACATTCACAATCAATGACTTTTTTGGTGATGGAATTACCGCTCCCGGTGGCTATTCACTCCTGGTGGATGGTGTAACTATTTTTGATGTGAGTAACTTCACTGGTTTTTCTCAAAGCCAGGAATTTAGTGTGGCTGGAGCTGCTGCTGCAATCCCGCTCCCCGCGACTTTACCGTTGATCTTAGCAGGGCTTGGCGGCCTTGCACTCATGCGTCGGCGTGGCTGAGGCTTTAGATCACTGAGTGTTGAGCCAGCCGCAGACGCACAGCGCGCCTGCGGCACACCCTTGTGCACTACCCCTTCCCCACTGTGCCGCCGTCTCCCGCGTGCCGACAAGCCCGAACTCTACGGGCCGATGGCTGTGCTCTATGCGATCCTCACCGTTCGGGGGTAGTGGCGTGGGTGAGGTGCTCGGGGCTGGCGGTGGCGTCGGTCCCGGCCACCCCCGCATCTCGCCTATGCGGGGGTGCTCAGATGATCGCGAGACCCTCGGGGCACTTCGCGCGGTCTTGCCAGAACGCCTGTGCCTCGTGCTGGGCGAATAGTTCGGGCGGCAGCACAGACTTGCGCGTGCGTGCCTGCACCTTGCGCCCGACGTCGTGCAGCCCCGGCGTCCCCAGACGGCGGTCGAACTCCAGCATGTCGTAGCAGGGCTCGATGTTCTTCGGGTCGTGCGCGCCCATCGGCAGACCCAGAAAGGCGTGGATGTCTCTCAGGGTCGCCAGCGGATCGGCCACCAGGCTCTCGTAGCGTACCAGCACCAGGCGGTCGGCGTGCGGACCCCAGACCGCCTCCTTCAGCGCGTTGAACGCAAAGCCGACCATCCCCGCAGGCCCCGACAGCCCTTCAGCGCGCGAAAAAACCGTGCCGCCGGGCTCGAAGCTGAAGATGCCGGACAGCTCGAAGGGATTGCGCCGGATCAGGCTCTCGATCGAGTCGATTACCCAGGCCGGATTGCGCACGCAGCAGACGATCTTGGCCTCGGGGAAAAGCTGGCTGAGCGCCGCGAGCTTGGTGGTCCACATGCGGTTGGTGTCGAAGATCACCCCGCCCGGCGCGACGTCGGCGTAGTAGCTCTCGAAGACCGCACGCAGCAGGCGCACGCGCACCGCGTCGTCGAGGAACACCGCATCCTCGTGGCGCATGGAGGTCTCGCGCAGCATGGCGTTGAACAGATGGCCGACCGGGCTGGTCATGCCGGCGGTGTAGCGCGGGTTCTGGCGCAGGAGCGCCGAGAGCAGCGTCGAGCCCGAGCGCGGCAGGCCGGAGATGAAGTGGATGGTCTGGTCCATCGGCGTCCTCGGGAGGGGCGTTGCGCCCCTCCGTCTAGCAGCGGGTAGTGCCTCTGTCAGGTCCGCCGTCGGCGGGCAGCGAGGACGAGGCCCAGGACCGCGGTGCCGATTAGACCGAGCGAGCCCGGCACCGGTACGACAGCTGTCGGCTGGACGAGCTGGAGGCTGACGTAGGCACCCGATCCCGGCCGCTGATCGCCCGAGAGCAAGACCCGGTCGCCAAAGATCGCCGAGAGGTACGAGCCGCCGCCGCCGCCTGGTGCGCCGTCCTCGTTATAGCCGCCGCCGCCGCCACCGCCGGAGAAGCCGCCGCCGCCGCCGCCGCTCTCGAAGCGGAAGCTACCACCGCCGCCGAAGCCGCCAGCCCCATAGCTTGGGTTGCCACCACTGTTACCTCCGCCAGCAAAGCTCGGTGCGCTGCTGCCTCCATAGTAGCTGGAGAACTGAGTTTGATCAGCCCCATCACCATTAAAGCCCGCACCACCGGCGCCACCGCCGAAGTTTCTGTCATTTCCGCCGCCGCCGCCGGACCCGGCTGTGCCGCCAGCGCCGCCGGGGTTGGCGCCATTGCCCGCGCCGGCCCCACCGTCTGGCGTGGCCAGTCCGGGACCGCCGTTGTAGTTGAAGTTGCCTTGGCCGCCGTATGCCGCACCGCCACCGCCGCCCGCGACCGCCAGGACGCTGCCCATGCCGCTGGAGAAATAGCTGAGGCCGCCACCGCCGCCGCCGAACTCAGTAGTGGTTCCGCCCTGACCGCCAACGAGCACGTTGAACTGTGTCCCGAGCCCGAGGAAGACCGTGCCGCCGACCAGCGCGCCGACACCGCCGGTGTAGCCGTAGTAGGTACTGTCGCCGCCCGAGGCCCCGCCGACGCGGATCTCATAGACCCCGGGCTCGTCGATGGTCGCCGTCTCGATCGCGCCGGTAAAGCCGAAGTTGAAGACGCTGACCGCCTCCGCCTCCGGCCCAGCCAAAATCGCAAACGCCGAAACGCTGCCGAGAAGTAGCCGCCGGGTCACCGTCATGTTTCACCTCTGAAAGCGATTGTCTTCATCGACAATACACAATGAGTGGTGTCGCGCAACGCTGTAGACGGTTGTCGCTGTGCGGCATAGTCGATGACAGCCGGGGCGCTCCTCGCGAGGTTTCGCTCTACCCCTTCTCCCACTGCGCCGCCGTCTCTCGCGTGTCGATATGCACGAACGCCCACCCCGGATAGAGCCCGATACCGTTGAACCCGTGCGATCGCGCCAGGCTCACGAACTCTGTGAAGTCCGCCGGCGCCATGTCCACATCGAACGCCTGAGCCAGCAGGTGCATGGAGTTCGGCGCCCCGCCGACGTTGGTGTTGTGCATCGGGGAACGATAGGCCGAGCGCAGGATCATCGGGCGGCCCCAAGCCTGCCGCAGCGCCTGGAGCGCGTCCATGCTGGGCTCGTGGATGATAGCGACACCCGAGCCCTTGCAGGCGATCTCGGCACGCGAGAAGTTGGGCCAGCGCCACCCTTGCGGGGGACGCTGGACGGCGAAGTAGCCCGAGCGCATCAGTCTGGCTTCTTCTGATTGGGGATCAGGTAGGTGAGCGCAAAGCCCGAGCCGAAGGCCGGGATGGCGCTCAGTAGCCACCAGAGCGACTGCTGCACTGCCTCTGGATCGGGCGATGGCACGGCGGTGAACTGCGAC
>JBCDHK010000131.1:0-9323 GCA_038750185.1 Pseudomonadota bacterium | reverse complement strand
GGCCTGGAAAGTAATCCGTTAACCAAGATCGCTCATCCCGCGTTTATCCGTCAGCGCCATGCTGTGGCCATGAACAGGGATACGCTTCGACTGCTCTTCAGCGGCTACGCCATCGCTCTCGCCTGCGGCTGGGTCATGGCGGAATTCATCGGAGGCTGGCTGGCCTTCGTCCTCGGGGTCTGGCTGATCGGCCCGCTCTGCGTGGCGGCCTTGGCAACGCTACCACCGTTTTGCTGGGCGTTTGCGCGCGAGGAGGCGGCATGGAGGCTCTCGGCGTCCAGCACGCACGACCTGCACGCCTGGGACGCGGATCTGGCAGCCGAAGCCCGTCAGCGCCTGCCAAAAAGCGCCTGACGCGGCGCTACTCCGCCGGCTCCGGCGCCGGCTGGGCTGGGACGCGGGCCAGGGGCAAGCGCACCCGGAAAAAGCTGGTCTGATCGGCGTCGAACACCACGCTCAGCTCGCCCCCCATGCGCCGCACGGCTGCGCGGCTGATCGGCAACCCAAGCCCCGCGCCCTGAGTCTGGCCCGAGCGCAGACCGCGCACGAATTTGGAGAACACCCGGTCCGCCTCCTCGCGGCTGACCCCGCCGCCGTTGTCGATGATATCGAGATCGAGCACGCCCTCATGCGCCGTCCAGCGCACTTCGACGCGGGGCTCGGGGGCGGTATCGTATTTGATCGCGTTGGAGATCAAATTGATCAGCACTTGGCGCAACCGATCCGGATTGGCGCGCAGCGTGTAGCCGTCCAGGGGCGCATGGGGCACCAGCGTCACCCCGGCTGAGCGGGCCATGGGGCGCAGCGTCTCGATGGCGGCGGAGAGCGCGGCTTCGGCCTCGACGTCTTCGAGCACCATCTCGCTCGCCCCCGCCTCCAAGCGATTGATGTCGAGGATTTCGTTGAGCAGGCGCGTGAGACGCAGGCTCTCGTCGTGGATGATGGCGACAAAGCGCTTGGTCTGTTCAGGCGCCAGCTCCTCATCGAGCAACAACTCCGAGAACGAGCGGATCGAGGTCATGGGCGTGCGCAACTCGTGGCTGACCTGGGAGAGAAAGTCGTCCTTCTGAGCATCGAGGGCGCGCAGGCGGGTGTTGGCCTCGCGCAACTCGACGGCGGTGCGCTCTAGCTCGGCGGTTTTGTCGGCCAAGCGCTCGGAGGTGGCGATCAGGCGTTGGGTCTCGTCGGCGATCTCGATCAACTCCGAGAGCGAAACGTCCTCGATCCCCGCCGCGCGCGAGACCATGGCATGGGCTGAGGCCGCGCCGATGGAGCCGGCCAACTGGCGCTCCAGGCGCGCGATCATGTCGTCGGTCGGGCGCGGCAGACCGGTGTGGATGCCTTGGGCGCGCGCCATCTCTTCAAACAGGCGCTGCGCAGCACTCGCGCCCAGAATGCGCTGGGCGAGCACGAAAAGTTCTTCAGAGGACGCCTGGCGACGCACCACACCGTCGTTGCCGGTCTCGGCCAGGCGCGGGTGAAACACATCGACAAAGAGCGCCCCCTGGACGCGTTCGAGCGCATCGGGCAGCGTCGCCTGGGAGACCAGGATAAACAGCGCGGTGTTGAGCCCAAGGGACCAAAGCAGGGCGTGGATCAGCGGATCGCCCGCTTCGGTACCAAACAGCGCCTCAGGGCGCAGCCAAGCCAGACCGAACGGCCCCTCAGCGAGCACGGCGGCTGAGAGGAGGCCATCGGGGCCAAAGCTCGGCAGGAACAGCGTCCACGCCCAGACCAACGCCCCAGAGGCAAGCCCCGCCATGGCGCCTGCGCGCGTCGCGCCGCGCCAGTAGAGCCCGCCGATCAGGCTCGGCAGCACCTGGGCGAGCCCAGCGAAGGCGATCAGGCCAATCGCGGCGAGCGCATCCGAGCCTCCGGTCAGCTGAAAATAGAAAAACCCCAGCGCAAAGATGGCTGCGATGCTGATCCGACGCGCAATCAACATCAGATCGCGCACGTCTCCCGAAATCGCGCCCGCGCCGTGCAAGGTGCGCAGCGCCAAGGGCATGACGATCTGGTTGGAGACCATGGTCGAGAGCGCAATCGCCGCGACGATCACCATGGAGGTGGCCGAGGAGAACCCGCCGATGAAGGCCAGCAGCGCCAGATCCTCGCGCCCCAGCGCCAAGGGCACGCTCAGCATGTACATGTCCGGGTTGGCCGAGGCCGGGAGCAGATCGAGCCCGGCGATGGCGATGGGCAGCACGAACAAGCACATCAGGAAGAGATAGAGCGGGAACAGCCAGGAGGCGGTGCGCAGGTGGTCCTCGTCGAGGTTTTCGACCACCGTCACCTGAAACTGGCGTGGCAGGCAGATGATCGCCGTGGCCGAAAGAAAGGTGATCGTCGCCCAACGCGGGCCGAACACGGTCTCAGGGTCGATCATGTCAGCGGGCATGCGCGCGAAGGTCTCGCCCACACCGCCCATGACGCCGAAGACCACGAAGACCCCCACCGCTACGAGGGCTGCGAGCTTGACCAGCGCCTCCAGCGCAATGGCGGCGACGACGCCGTGGTGGCGCTCATTGGCATCGACCGAGCGCGTGCCGAACAGGATGGTGAAGGCGGCCATCCCCGCCGCGACCCAAAAGGCAGTGCGCGTGTGATCGGCCTCGCCCGCAATGGCTGCGAAACTGAGCGCCACCGATTGCAGTTGCAACGCGATATAGGGCGTGGTGCCGACCACCGCGATCAGCGTCACTAAGATGGCCAGCGCCGGGCTCTTGCCATAGCGCGAGGAGACGGCATCGGCGATGGAGGTGAGGCGATGCTCGCGCCCGAGGCGGACGAGTTTGCGCAAGAGCCAAAACCAGCCGAGAAACACCAGCGTCGGGCCGAGATAGATGGTGACGAACTCCAACCCCGAGCGCGCTGCCGAGCCGACCGCGCCATAGAACGTCCACGAGGTGCAATAGACCGAGATCGAGAGCGTATAGACCGGCGCCGAGCGCAGCCACGTCATGCGCCCAGCCTTGGCGCGGCGATCACCGATCCAGGCCACGAGAAACAAAAACGCCACATAGCCGACGCAGATCACCACGAGACGGTCGGGCGTGAGGCTCACCTCAGTCGTCCTCGCTTTGGGCAGGGGTCGCGCCAAGACGGCGCCCGAGCAGATAAGCAGCCGCGATCAGCCCGGCCCAAACGGCAAAGACATAAGCCACTACCAACGGCACACCGCCAATCCAGGCATCGACGGCAAACAGCCGCGCCACCGGTGGCATCAAGAGCACAAGACCAGCCAGCGGCAGCAGCAATCCAGCATCGCGTGCCTTGCGAGCACGCACCGCCCGCGCGCCCTGCCCCAGCGTCTCGCGCGCCCTCTGCACTTAGGCGGCCTTGCCGCGGGCGAGGCGGCAGACGGTCTCGATCAGTTCGGCATTGGAAAACGGCTTGGTGATGAACACATCGACCTTGAGCCGCTCCGCCGTCTCGCGGTCCTCGCGCTGGCCTTTGGCGGTCAGCATGACGACGGGGATGTCGCGCCCGTGTTCACTGGCGCGCAGGCGCTGGAGCACGTCAAAGCCGCTCAGCTCGGGCAGCATGACATCGAGGATCATCACATCGGGGGGCTCGTTGAGGGCGCGCTTGAGGGCGGCGGGGCCGGTGGTCTCGATGGCGACGGCAAAGCCAGTGCGCCCGAGCAGAAAGCTCAGCAGTTCGGCGATGTGCGGTTCGTCTTCGGCGAGCAGAACGTGTCCCGGCATCGACCCTCCCTGGCCCCCCTGGCCTCCGTCTAGTGCGGAGCTTGGACAACTCAGGCTAGCGTATCAGCGCGGTGGTGTCTGCCCCTGTGCGGGCGGGCGGTGGCGGGCATATCGTCTCTGGCAAGCGCTTGAGGGTTCACTCCAGCGGATCATCGACGCGGTGCTCGCAACGCCGGCGCGGGCAGATGCGGCAGGTCAGGCCCACTTCCTCAGCCACGCCCGTGCCGGGGGGGCCGCAGGTGTAGACGGTGCGGGTGGCCTCGGCTTCGGGCAACACCAGTAGATCGCTGGCCAGGTGGCGGGGCTGGCCAAACCCGGGGCTGCCAAGCGCGCGCGCGCGCGCGACAAATACAAAGCGCCGCCCGTTGGGCAACGTCACCAATTGGCGCAGCGCCCGCTCGGGGCTTTGGGGTGCGCGCGCGAGTGCCCAGAGCGGACAAAGGGCGGCGTGGCGCACTGGGTTAAAGCCGGCCACGGTGCGGAGTTCGATCAGTGCGCCAGCGCCGTTGACGCTGAGGCAGCCAAAGCGCGGCCCCTCGGTGAGGGTGGTCAGGCGGCGGCAGATCAGATCGGCGGGTAGGGCGGTGGCCTCGACCAGGCGATCGAGATCGAAGCAATGGCGGGTGGCGGTCTCGGCAAAGGGCGCGAGGGGTGCGCGGATGGCATCGATGCCATAGCGAAACAGCGCACGGCGCGCGCGTTGGCGGGCGGGTTCGGTCTCGATGGTCGGCGCCTCGGCGATCAGGCGGTCGATGACGGGGCCCGCGCGCAGCTCGACCGCGGCGCGGGCGGCGCTCTCGGTTGGGACCGGTGCGCTCTCCAACGCGCGCTCGATGGCCTCGAAACGGTTTTCATTGACCTCGAACAGCGCCTCGACTTCGTCGGTGGGGGTGACGCGGGGGGTGGCGGTCTCGGCGCGGTCGAAGTAGGCGGCCAGTGCTTCGGCGAGCGAGCTTAGGGTGCGGCTTTCCTCGGCCAGGATGGCGTGAAAGCGCGCCGACTGGCCGTCTTCGATGTCGGGTACGGTGTCGAGGATTTCGGCGGTGGAGCGGATGGCGGCGATGCGGGTCAGCATCTTGTGCACGCTTTCTCCTAGGAAGGGATCGTGGGTTAGGCGATCTGTGAGCGCGCGGATCAGATCGGCGCTTTCGCGCTCCGAGCGCGCCAAGGCGCCGATGGCTTTGGCCCAGCCTGGCAGGCGCCCGATCATCTCGCCGACGGCGTCGCTCTCGATGCCGAGGCCAGCCAGGCGCGGGTCGGCGGCGACGGCGTCCAGGGTGTCGTGCAGGCGGCGTTCGGCGGCGCCGTCGAGATCGGCGAGCTTGAGGCCGAGGGCGGCGGCGATCTCGGAGAGGCGTTTGCCGGCAATGCCGCGGCGATTTTTTTCAATCAGATTAAGGTAGGAGGCGGAAATGCCGACACTGCGGGCCAGGTCGGCCTGGGTCATGCCGATGGCGCGGCGACGCTCGCGGATGCGTGCACCGATGATGCTTTGGGCCACTGGATTGTCCTTTAACGTCAAACGCCTGGTGCGGTGCAATGTAAATTTTACACTCTTAGGCCGCAGTGCACACAAAATTATTTACAGAAAAACCATTCCACGTCAATTGGTTGTTGAGTCTTTGACAAGATCCGTCATTTTCGCAACCGGGACTATGAACCCATTGCGGATGGCCAATCGGCTGCACCGCCAGAAAGAATTCGGGGAGGATCAGATGACCGACTTCAAGATCGACCGCCGCGGTCTGCTCAAGAGCACCGCCGTGCTGGGCGCCGGGCTTGCCACGCCCATGGTGTTCACCAGCCGCGCCTCGGCCTTCACCAACGAGCCCACCGGCTCGACGGTGACGCTGGGCTTCAACGTGCCCCAGACCGGCCCCTATGCCGATGAGGGCGCCGATGAGCTGCGCGCCCAGCAGCTCGCCGTCAAGCACCTCAATGGCGAGGGCGATGGCGGCATGCTCAATACCTTCTCGTCCAAGGCGCTAAAGGGTAACGGCATCCTGGGCAAGAAGGTCGAGTTCGTCACCGGCGACACCCAGACCAAGTCCGACGCTGCGCGCTCCTCGGCGCGGCGCATGATCGAGGCCGATGGCGTGATCATGGTCACCGGCGGCTCGTCCTCGGGCGTGGCCGTGGCGGTGCAGAGCCTCTGCCAGGAAGCCGGTGTGATCTTTATGGCGGGTCTCACCCACTCCAACGATACCACGGGTAAAGACAAGCGGGCCAATGGCTTTCGCCACTTCTTTAACTCGTATATGTCCGGTGCGGCGCTCGGCCCCGTGCTGGCCAACGCCTATGGTACCGACCGTGTCGCCTACCACCTGACCGCTGACTACAACTGGGGCTGGACCACCGAAGAGTCGGTCAAGGACTTCACCGAGCAGCAGGGCTGGCAGACCGCCGCCGCGGTGCGCACGCCGCTCGCTGCGGGCGACTTCTCGCAGTACATCACGCCCGTGCTCAACTCCGGCGCCGACGTGCTGGTCCTCAATCACTACGGCAAAGACATGGTCAACTCGCTGACCCAGGCGGTGCAGTTCGGCCTGCGCGATCGTCAGGTCAACGGCAAGGACTTCCAGATCGTCGTGCCGCTGTTCTCGCGCCTGATGGCGCAGGGTGCCGGCGATGCGATCAAGGGTATCTTCGGCTCGACCAACTGGCACTGGTCGCTCCAGGACGAGGGCTCGAAAGCCTTCGTGCGCTCGTTCGGCCAGGAGTACGGCTTCCCGCCGTCGCAGGCCGCCCACACCTGCTACGCCCAGGTGCTGCTCTATGCCGATGCCTGCGAGCGCGCCGGCAGCTTCCGCCCCTCCGCCGTGGGTGCGGCGCTCGAAGACTTCGAGTTCGACGGCCTCGGCAACGGCCCGACCCTCTACCGCGCCGGCGATCACCAGTGCTTCAAGGACGTGCTGGTCGTGACCGGTAAGGAAGCGCCCACCTCCAACTTCGACGTGCTCGAAGTGGTCGAGGTGACGCCCCGCGCCAAGGTGGAGTACCCCGTCGGCATCTTCGGCGGCGATCTCGGCCCCTACAACGACGGCGCCTGAGTGTTAGCGGCCGGCCCCCGCACGGGCCGGCCCACCCTGCACACGGCCAAAGGGAGAGGGACGCGCCATGGACGTCATCTTGCTGCAATTGCTCAACGGGCTCGACAAGGGCGGCGCCTATGCGCTGATCGCCCTCGGCCTCACGCTGATCTTCGGCACGCTCGGCGTGGTCAACTTCGCCCACGGCGCGCTGTTCATGCTGGGCGCATTTTGCGCGGTGACGCTGGAGCGCCTGCTCTCCATCGAAAAGGTCACCATCGATCCCACCCAGATGACCGCCTGGGGCACGCCGATGGAGATCCGCGAGCCCTATATCGTCGGCTGGCTCGGCGACACGGGGACGTTCCTGCTCGACTACTCGGTGCCGTTCTCCATTCTGCTCGCCATCCCGGTCATGCTAGCAATCGGTGTGGCCATGGAGCGCGGGCTGATCCGCCACTTCTACAAGCGCCCCCACGCCGAGCAAATCCTGGTCACCTTCGGCCTGGCCATCGTGCTCCAGGAGATCATCAAAGCGATCTATGGCGCCAATCCGATCCCCCAGCCCGCGCCCGACATCGTCAATGGCTCGGCTGACATCGGCGCGCTCTTCGGCTTTGACCCCGGGGTGATCATCTATCCGTGGTGGCGCATGGTCTATCTCGGCTTTGCGCTTTTGCTGGTGATGGCGGTCTTTGCCTTTCTCCAGTTCACCACCTTCGGCATGGTGGTACGCGCTGGCATGGCCGACCGCGAAACCGTCGGCATGCTTGGCATCGATATCGACCGCCGTTTTACCACCGTCTTTGGCATCGCCGCCGTAGTCGCGGGGCTGGCGGGGGTGATGTACACGCCGATCCTCTCGCCGGACTACCACATGGGGATGGACTTCCTGGTGTTGTCCTTCGTCGTCGTCGTGGTCGGTGGCATGGGATCGCTGGGCGGCGCGGTCTTTGCCGGCTTCCTGCTCGGCATCCTGCAATCCTTCGCCTCGATGAACGAGGTCAAACAGATCCTGCCCGGCATCGACCAGATCATCATCTATCTCGTCGCCGTCGTCATCCTGTTGGTGCGCCCACGCGGACTGATGGGACGCAAGGGCGTGATGGAGACCTGAGCCATGAAATCGACCCGCTTGAGCGACAGCGCCCTCCTGATCGGCTTTGCCCTTGTCACCCTGGCCGGACCGATCCTGCTCCAGCCCTTTGGGGCGGGGTATCCGGATCTGCTGCAGAAGTTTGCGATCTTCGGCATCTTCGCCATCGGCTTCAACATCCTGTTCGGGCTGACCGGCTATCTCTCCTTTGGCCATGCAGCCTTCCTCGGCGTGGGCTCGTACACGGCGGTCTGGACGTTTAAGCTCTTCAGCATGAACCCGATCCCGGCCATTATCCTGGCCACGGTGCTGGGCGGGGTGTTCGCGCTCCTGATCGGCTTCATCACGCTGCGCAGGGCCGGCATCTACTTCTCCATCCTGACGCTGGCCTTTGCCCAGATGTCCTACAACCTGGCCTATTCGGTGCTGACCCCGATCACCCGCGGAGAGACCGGGCTGCAACTGACCCAGGACGACCCGCGCATGATCGATACGCTGTTCGGCGTTGAGTACGGCGCGGCGCTGCCGGTGCCCTCGCTCTTTGGCTTGGAGATGAACCGCACCTGGGATGTGACGCTGATGGGCATCGACTATCAGTTCAACGCCGGCTTCTATTTCTGCGCCGTCGTGCTGATCCTGTGCTTTTGGCTGGCCATGCGCATCTTCCGCTCGCCCTTTGGCATGATGCTGAAAGCGGTCAAGTCCAACCAGAACCGCCTGAGCTACACCGGCGTCTCGACCCGGCCCTACACGCTAGCGGCCTTTGTCATCTCGGGCTGCTACGCTGGGCTTGCCGGCGGCCTCATGGCCGTGACCGATCCCCTGGCCGGCGCCGAGCGCATGCAGTGGACCGCCTCGGGCGAGGTCGTGCTCATGACCATCCTGGGCGGCACCGGCACGCTGATCGGCCCCGTGATCGGGGCAGGCGCGATCAAATACATGGAGCAGATCTTCTCGGCCATCAACGACGCCGAGCTGCTGGAGATGCTCTCCTTCCTGCCCCAAGGCGTGGCCGAAGCCGTGGCTTCGGTGCTCGGCCTCTTCGTCGGCGAGGGCTGGCACCTGACGCTCGGGGTGATGTTCATGGCCATCGTGATCTTCCTGCCCGGTGGCCTGATGGAGGGCTTCCGCCGCATCATCGGGCTCTTCAGCCGCCGCCCTGCGCCAAGACGCACCAGTGGCGCCCAAGCCGCTCCAGCCGAATAAAGGAGAACACGCCATGGGCATCCTGACCGTGCAAAACGTCAACAAGCGCTTCGGCGGGCTGAAGGCCCTCCACGAGGTCAACCTCGACATCACCGAGGGCGCCGTCCACGCCATTATCGGGCCGAACGGGGCGGGCAAGTCGACGCTGCTCAATTGCTTTGTCGGGCGCGATGATGGCGTGGACGGCGCCCTCGGCGATGTCGAGGTTGACCTCGTGGAGGGCTTTCAGCCCGCCGAAGCGCTTGTTGACGTTTTGCACGGTCAGGATGCCCATGGCGTGTTCTC
>JBCDHK010000130.1:0-9324 GCA_038750185.1 Pseudomonadota bacterium | reverse complement strand
GCGCACCGCCTCCTCCACGCTCGATGCGGCGAAGTCGATCAGGAAGGGCAAGGCGTAGTCGAAGCGCGCGGTGATATCGGCGCTGGCGTCGAAGCTGAGGCCGGCGCCGTCGAAGCCCAGTTGGGCGCCCAGACCGATATCGGCCTCGAAGGCCTCGAAGCCGCCGACGATGGTGATCGCCACCTCGGCGGAGGGGCTCGGCCCGGCGCCGGGCTCGGGGGGGTCGATCGAATTCAGCGCCGCCGCCCCGTCCGCGGTGCCCGTGGTGCCCGCGGTGACGACCGTCTCTTGTCCGAGCAGCCGGGCATTGACGCCATCGATGGCATCGAGCGCCGCCGCTGCCGTACTCGCCAGGGCGGCCCGGTCGGGATCGAGCGCGTCAAGGGCCTTGAGCGCGGCGCTGATCTCGGCACTGATGCGCTGCAGGGCAGTCTCGGCCCCCTGGCGCGCGGCATCGACCGTCTCGGACGCCTTGTCCTCGATCACGGCGGTGTCTTCGTCGGTCGTAAGCGCTGCCAGCGCCTCGGTGGTCTCATCGATCTGGTCGGTGATCCCCTCGGCCACGGCAGGCACGTCGATGGGGGGCTTGGCCGCAGTGATGGTGTTGAGTTCGAGGGTGATCTTGTCGTCCTTGAAGAACGCGACCTCGACGTCCTGGAGGATATCGACACCGCCGAGCAGGGTATCTTCGACCAGGATCAGGCCGTCAGTGCCGGCTGAGAGGACAAAATCGCTGCGCGGGCCGTCATAGACCGCCGTGTCGCGCCCCAAACCGCCGCGGAGGATGTCGTTGCCGTCACCGCCCTGCAGGCTGTCGTCGCCGGCGCGGCCATAGAGATAATCGTCGCCGTCGCCGCCGATCAGCGTGTCGGCAAAGCCCTGGCCATAGAGGTGGTCGTCGCCGGCGGCGCCGTCGATCTCGTTGGTGCCATTGCCGCCGATGATCAAATCGCGGGTGGGGGCGCCGACGACCCCTTCGTAATCGAACATGTCGACGGAGTGTTTCGCGCTGGAGGTCGGATCGTTGGTGTCCGGCTCGAAGCGCAGATTGAGTGCCACATCGATGGTCTGGCCCGTGGTGTAGTTCAGGCCCCCGACCACATCGACGTCATTGGCCCCGACACCCTTGTAGGCCACGCGGTGGGGCAGACCGAGGTCGTCGCGGATCGCATTGATGATAGCGACCGTGGGGCCGGTGACCGAGGCCACGTCGTCCTGCGGCCAGCGCGGGGTGTCTCTGACTTTGGCCTTGGGATCGGCGAGTGCCGTCAGCGCGTGGGTCAGCTCATGCAGCACGATTTCCTGGAGCGTGATCCGGCGCGCCGTGCCATCCGGCCCGATGAACGAATAGAACGAGATCGGGGCGTCGATCTCGTCGAGGTCGAGTTCGACTCGGCCGAGCCCGGTCGTCTCGTCGGACCTGAAGACCCCGAGTAGCGGCGCCTTGTCGGGCACGATCGGCAGCACTCTGGCCGCATCCGCTTGGTTTGCCTTTGCCGCCGGATCGACCACGTTGCGAAACGTCGCCGAGGCGTTGTAGGCGTCGACGATGATCCCTTGGATCTCGTTGGTTTTCTTGGGGTCGAAGCCCGTGACCTTGATGAAGGGCGCGAAAAAGCTCCAGTCGACCGGCTTGGGGGTCGTCATGGCGTCACCGTGGGATTGGCCTCGGATTGAAGCCGGGATTGGGTGATGGTGAAGCGCATGGTCTCTCCCCTGGCATGGCGTGTGCTGGCGGCGCGCAAGCCCTGTGCGTAACGGACGGCGGCCCACCGCCGCCCGCTCGCCCCGCTCGGACACAAACCGCGCCGCTGCTCCCCCTCGGTGTGCCGGTAGCGGCGCACTATGTCCCGTGCCAAAACCTGACGGAGTAAAAACGCGTTCTCTATCCCCAATGTTGGGGATGTGCGCTTTCGACCCAATGTTAATTTCTATGAAAAACTTTTATAGAAATGAACTTTATACAGAATTGGGCGCGGAGTATTCGTCCGCGCCCAATGTTGCAGGCCTTTTTATCGCGCTGGCTTGATCTACGGACTAATCAGCCCGTTCAGATCGCACTCCAGCACCCAAGCTTGGCCTTATTGCGTGCGCGCCGCCGCCGACAGCGCCTCGTTCATGACATGGAACACGGCAGTATTGTCGATGTAGGTGCCGTCCCAGTCATACTGCGCGCCCCAGAGCTCGGCCGCGCCCTGATCGGTGCGGGTGAACTCGGCGAATTTCTCCACGCCAGGCCCCATGGCCCAAAGCGGCACAAGCTCGTTGGTGTGGTTGCGCGAGGCGAACTGAAAGCCGGGCAGATTGCCCGCACCACGATCCTGCACGGCGAGAAACTCGTTGAAGAAGTCCTCTGCGGGATCAAAGCGCGCCGCCAGGAGCGCTTCACCGGAGCGGTCCGCCGCCACGGGGCCACCGACGCCGTTGGTGTAGGTGCCCTCGCCCCAGATACCGCCGGTCTCGTGGTCGGAAGTGACGATCAGCAGCGTCTCGTCCCAGCTGGAGTTGGCCTCGACCCAGGCGATCACCGCATCGACAGCGCGGTCGAAATCGATCTGCTCCTCGATGAAGCGCGGCATGTTGTTGGCATGGCCCATCCAGTCGACAGCACCGCCCTCGACCATCAGGAAAAAGCCGTTGGGGTTTTGATCGAGCACGTTGATCGCGCCAAGCGCCATGGTCTCCAGATCGGGCACCGCCGGATTGAAGGCCATGCCGGAGGGGGTGTCGCCCTCGCCCAGTTCCTCGCGCGAGGCCTGCAAGGTGTTGCGCGCGCGCGCCACGCCGACGACGCGCTCGGGCAGGTTTTCGCCCGCGGCCAGCGCGTCGAAATCGGCAGGGGCGTCGATGAAGCTAAAGTCGTTCAGCCCCTCTTCGCTGGTCAGTGCGGTGATGGTCTCGGCGCCACCGACAAAGCGGAAGGGATCGCGCTCGGCGCCGGTGTCGGGCTCCACCTGGTTGCCGCTGTCGTCGTAGAAGGGATGCCCCGCGCCCATGATGACCGCGAGGTCGCTGGCCACCATCTCGTTGAAGATCTCGGCGTAGTTCTGGCGGGTAATGTTGTGGGCGATGGTCGAGGCGGGGGTTGCGTGCGAGACTTGGACGCTGGTCACTGCCCCTGCGGCGCGGCCTTGGTCCATGGCGATCTGGGCGATGGTGCGAAAGCGTACTTGGCCGGTCCAGTCCATGTTGAGGCGCCCGTTGGCGGTTTTGCGGCCGGTATGCATGGTGGTGCCGGCGGCCGCGGAATCGGTGTAGGAGGTGTAGCGCTCGCTCACGGGCGGGTAGTCGTTGCGAAACGCCGCCTCATAGCGCTGCCAACGCGTGCGCGGGTCATAGCCTTGGGAGACGGCGCCAGAGGCCAGGGCCACGTCCGAGGCATTGGGCAGCACCTGGCCGGTCTCGTCGATCAGGTTGAGCGAATCGTGCTGCAGTCCCAACACGATGGGCGTGGTGCCATCGGGGCGTGCGATCTGGTAGGTCTGGCGATTGGCCTTGCCCTGGTAGTAGTCGGAGGCGAGCCAGCCATTAAAGCCGATGCCGTCCGAAATCATCAGGATCACGTTTTTGGCCGTGCCCTCTTGGGCGGCGGCGGGCAGGACGAGGGTGGCGCTGAGCGCGGTTGCGAGCAGGAGATGGGTTCTGAGCATGGGAAAACTCCTGGTTGGTTTCATGCGAGTGCCCATACACTGCGCGCGTGACAGGCATGTGACTGCGGGCGGCCTTGTCCTTTGGAATGTGCCACCAGAGGCCGCGACCAAACCAAGCAGTGCAGCGCTCAGCCCGCACAAAAGCAAAGGCCCCGGGCGATGCCCGAGGCCAGAAGGGTGCGAGATCGCCCGCGTGCGGCGGCGCACTGGGGCCAAGGCCCGTGCCCCAGCCATGTGCCCCGCCATATGTGCCGGGCGTTAGCCCAGTTCTTCTTCGAGCTTGGGCAGCACTTCGAACAGATCACCGACAAGGCCGTAATCGGCAACCTGGAAGATCGGCGCCTCTTCGTCCTTGTTGATGGCGACGATCACCTTGCTGTCCTTCATGCCGGCCAGGTGCTGGATCGCCCCCGAGATGCCGACGGCGATATACAACTCGGGCGCGACCACCTTGCCGGTCTGCCCGACCTGCCAGTCGTTGGGCGCGTAGCCTGAATCGACCGCCGCGCGCGAGGCGCCGGTGGCCGCGCCCAGCTTGTCGGCGACCTTCTCGATCATCTCGAAGTTTTCCTTGTTGCCCATGCCGCGCCCACCCGAGATCACGACCTTGGCCGAGGTCAATTCGGGGCGGTCAGTGGCGACAACGCTGTCCTCGACCCAGGCCGAGAGGCCGGGATCGGCGGGCACGGCGATGCTCTCGATGGGAGCTGCGTCCTGGGCACCCACGGCCTCGAAGGAGGCGGTGCGCACCGAGAGTACCTTGATCTTGTCGGACGAGCGCACGGTCTGGATGGCGTTGCCGGCATAGATCGGGCGCTCAAACGTATCGGCATCGACCACGCCCTGGATGTCGGTGATCACCATGACATCGAGGAGGGCTGCAACGCGGGGCAGCACGTTCTTGCCCTGCACGGTCGCCGCGGCGACGATGTGGGTGTAGTCCCCGGCAATCGAGGCGATCAGGGCTGCCGTCGGCTCAGCCAGGCCATGGCCGAGCGAGGCATCATCGGCGCAGAGCACCTTGGTGACACCCTCCAGCTTGGCGGCAGCTTGAGCGCCGTTGGCGTTGCACCCGGTCGAGGCGGTGAGCACCGTGACCTCGCCCAGTTGCTTGGCACAGCCGAGCGCCTTGGCGGTGGCATCTTGGGCGAGATCCGCCCCATTCATTTCGGCAATCAGGAGAACGGCCATCAGAGCACTCCAGCTTCGTTCTTGAGCTTGTCCATCAGTTCTTCGACAGAGGCCAGCTTGACCCCAGCCTGGCGCGCCGGAGGCTCGGTGACCTTGACCACGCTGAGGCGCGGCGCGGTGTCGATGCCGTAGTCGGCGGGGGTCTTGGTCGCCATCGGCTTTTTCTTGGCCTTCATGATGTTGGGCAGCGAGGCATAGCGCGGCTCGTTGAGGCGCAGATCGGCCGAGATGATCGCGGGCAGCTTGATGTCGACGGTTTGCAACCCGCCATCGACCTCGCGCGTCACCTTGGCGCGCTCGCCCTCGATGACGATCTCGGAGGCGTGGGTGGCTTGGCTCCAGCCGAGGAGCGCCGAGAGCATCTGGCCGGTGGCGTTCATGTCGTTGTCGATGGCCTGCTTGCCACAGAGCACGAGGCCCGGCTGCTCCTCATCGATCACGGCTTTGAGCAGCTTGGCGACGGCCAACGGCTCGATGTCGGTGTCGGGGGTGTCGGCGGCCTGGATCAGGATCGCGCGGTCGGCGCCCATGGCAAGGGCCGTGCGCAGCGTCTCCTGGGCCTTGGCCACGCCGATGGAGACCACGACGATTTCGGTGGCGACGCCCTTTTCCTTGAGGCGGATCGCTTCTTCGCAAGCGATCTCGTCGAAGGGGTTCATGGACATCTTGACGTTGGCGAGATCGACGCCCGAGCCGTCGGATTTGACCCGGACCTTGACGTTATAATCGATCACGCGCTTGACCGGCACCAGCACTTTCATGGCGGGCTCTCTCCTCGTGTGTCATAATCTTGCGAAGTTCATGTATCGCACCTGTCGCGCTTAGCACTGGGAAAAATCGCCGCGCAAGGCCGCGTAAGCGACGTTCAGGGTTGCGGCGAGGGCAAAGCGGCGCGGCGCAGGCTGAGGCCGAGGAGCGCCAGGGCCGCCAGGGCACCAGCGGCATTGAGCGCGAGGGAGCCCGGCCAGAGGCAGGCCGCGCCCGCGGCGGCGGCAACAAGGCGCAGGAGCGGCCCGAGCGGGGCTTCCATATGACCTTGCAGCGCACCGGCCAGCGCATAGATGCCGATCAGCGCAAAGGCAAAGACGGTGAGGGCTGCCAGCGCATCGCCCGAGAGGAGCGGCGTGTAGGCAAAGAGCAGCGGCACGATGTAAAGGCCCTTGGCCAGCTTCCAGCTCGCCAGCCCCGTGGCCATGGGGCGGGCCTTGGCGATGGCGGCAGCGGTGAAGGCGGCAAGGCAGACGGGCGGCGTGACGTTGGAATCCTGGCTCAGCCAAAACACGATCATATGCGCCGAGAGCAGGGCGAAGGTCAGGGTCTCGGGCGAGAGCACGGCTTCGCGTAGCGCTGCGCGGATCTCAAAGGCCAGTCCGGCGATGAGCGCGTTGGCCTCCGCGAGCGGCATGGCTTGGCCAAGCATGCCCGCGGCTTCGGGGGCACCCAACAGCAGAATGGCGGCGGCTTCGGGCGGGGTGTCGCCGGCGGCCAGCATTTCGGCGAGCAGCGCATCCGAGATCATGCCAGCCAGCGCCGGGGCCGAGAGTGTGGCGAGCACGATATAGGCCGCGGTCACCGGCAGCCCCATGCCGAGCACCAGCGATGCCAATGCGATGAGTGCGATGGCGATGAGCAGATTGCCCGCAGCCCACTCGGCGATCATCAGCGAGAAGGTGTTGCCCACGCCTGCCGTGGCGATGACGTTGACCACCAGCCCCACGGCACAGAGCAAGACGGCGGTGGTGATCATGTTCTTGGCGCCAAGGGCGAGGGCTTCGATCACGGCGCGTGGCCCCATGGGATTGCGCGTCGCCCAAGACGAGACCACCACGGCGGCGATCCCGGCCACGGCGGCGTATTCGGGGGTAAAGCCTGCCACGAGCAGCCCGATGACCACGCCGATGGGGATGATGAAGGAGGCCCCGCCATCGCGCAGCGCCTCTCCCAAGCTCGGGCCGTCGCCTGCCATGGGGGCGAGGCCGAGACGGCGCGCCTCGATGCGCACGAAAAACGCCACCGAGGCGAAATAGAGGAGGGCGGGGAGGGCCGCGACGAGAACGATGGTCTCGTAGGAAATCTGGGTGTAGCTCGCCATCACGAAGGCGCCCGCGCCCATGATCGGCGGCATCAGTTGGCCACCGGTGGAGGAGGCCGCCTCGACGCCCCCGGCAAAGCGGCCCTCAAAACCGGCGCGCTTCATCAGCGGGATGGTGATGACGCCGGTCGAGGCCGTATTGGCCACCGCCGAGCCCGAGATCGTCCCTGTCAGCCCCGAGGCGATCACCGCTACCAGTCCGGGGCCACCGATCAGGCGCCCAGCCGCCGCCCGCGCCAAGCTGATGACGAAATCGCCCGCGCCCGAGCGCAGCAAGAACGCACCGAACAGGATGAAGAGAAACACATAGGTCGAGGAGATGCGCGCGATGGTGCCAAACAGCGCATCATCGCCATAGATCGAGCGAAACAGCACCGTCTCGGTCGAGAGCCCGGCAAAGCGGAAGACGCCGGGCACGTACTGCCCCCAAAAGGCGACGTAGCTGAGTGAGAGCACGATCAGCGCCGGGATGATCAGCCCGGTGGTGCGCCGGGTCAGTTCGATGGCGCCGAGGATCACGGTGATCCCGGCCAGCCAGTCGAGGGTGTTGAGGCGCACGCCGCGGGCGTAGATGGCGTTTTCAGCGAGCGCCAGATAGATCGCGGCTGCGGCCACTGCGAGCCCGAGCGCCAGATCGAGCCCCCGATACAGTCGGTTCGAACGCCCCCCCGCGACCAGCGGCACAGTGAGCGCACACAGCAGCGCAAAGCCTGCGAAATGGAGCGCATTGCGGGTCAGCTCGGCCACATCCGCCGTCAGCGTGGCATAGAGATGGCCAAGCGCCAACGCGAGACCCAGCGCAAAGGCCGGCCACGCCCAAGGCCCCTCGAAGATGGTCTCGAAGGCCGCACGCGACCCCGCATCGCCGTCTGGGCTGTCTTTGGCGCTCATGGCGCGCTCCTCCCCTGCGGGCGGCTGTCTCGCCGCATCCCCGGGGGCGAGCCTTGCACCTGAGGCGCGCGCTGGCAACGCCAGAGACGCAAATACCCAATTCGGGCCGTGACCCTACGCCGCAGCCGGGCTAGGCTCGCACCGTTGGGCGGCCCATGCCCGATCAAGATCCTGCGGGGGGTATCGCCCGAGGCGCCCCCGATGAGGTCCGACAAGGAAGGAACACACTCGATGACAGCGATTTCCCTCACCCGCCGCGCCTTGCTTGGGGCTGCGGCGCTCGCCACGGCGCTTGCCACCCTGCCCGCGCGCGCCCAGGACGGCGCCGACTATATCCTGGCCACCGCTTCGACGGGGGGCACATATTATCCGGTCGGCGTGGCGATCGCGACGCTGACCAAGGTCAAGCTCCAGCCCAAGCAAAAGATCGGCATGTCGGCGATCAACTCGGCAGGCTCGGCGGAAAACGTCCGCCTGATCCGTGAGGGCGAGGCGCAGTTCGCCATTTTGCAGGGGCTGTTTGGCACCTACGCCTGGACCGGCACCGGCCCTGTAGAGGCCGATGGGCGCCAGGAGCACATGCGCGCCGTCAGCATGTTGTGGCAAAACGTCGAGCAGTTCGTGATCGATGCCGAGGCCGCCGAGACCGGCACCATTGCCGATGTGATGGCGCTCAAGGGCACCAAGATGGCGCTGGGGCGCCAGAACTCGGGCACCATCGGCTCCAACCGCACGCTCTTGGCTAACCTGGGCCTCGATATGGATGCCGATTTCGAGCTGTTCTATGCCGGCTATGGCCCCTCGGCGGATGCGCTGCAAAACGGCCAGGTCGAGGGCATCTCGACGCCTGCGGGGGTGCCGACGGGTGCGATCACGCGGCTGATGGCTTCTGCTGGCGAGAGCGTGCGTTTGCTCTCGTTCACGCCCGAGCAGGCGGCTGAGGCCGATGGCGGGCTCAACCTCTGGACGCCGTTTACCATTCCGGCGGGCACCTACCCGGGCCAGGACACGGACGTGGTCACCATCGCCCAGCCGAACTTCCTGGCCACCCATGCCGATGTGCCCGAAGAGCACGTCTATCTGATCACCAAGACCATGTATGAAAACCTGCCGTTCCTGCAGGCGATCCACCCCGCCACCAAGGCGATGGCCCTGGAAAAGGCGCTGGCTGGGCTGCCGTTGCCGCTCCATCCGGGGGCTGCGCGGTTTTACCAGGAGGCCGGGGTCGAGGTGCCAGAGCGGCTGATGATCCAGTAATATCGGCCTGGAGTGACCACGCACCACCCCGTGCGCGGGGTGGTGGGCGCGATAAAACAGTGGCTTACAGCATTTTGCGCGCACCAACGTTTGCGCAAAATGCTGTAGCACAATCAGAACACCGTGAAATCATCTGCCGTAATGGCGGGAGCGTTCTCTAGGCGGGCAAAGGGTGTTGCGCGGCCGATTCCGTTGCCGTCGGGGTCGTAAAACAGCGTCCCGCCAGCATAGACGATATAGTCG
>JBCDHK010000129.1:0-9336 GCA_038750185.1 Pseudomonadota bacterium | reverse complement strand
TTGGTGCCGATGTAACGGTCTGCCGTCAACAGCGCCAAGGTGGCCGAGAGCACGGGAAACGTGGCGACGATGAGAACGTTGGTGCAAAGTGCTGTCCAGCAGAACACCGGCAGCTTCATCCAGGTCATGCCGGGCGCGCGCATCTTGACCAGGGTCACGATCAGGTTGATGCCCGAGAGCGTGGTGCCGATGCCCGCGATATTGAGCGACCAGAGGTAGTAGTCCATGCCGACGCTGGGGCTGAAGGTCAGCCCCGAGAGCGGCGGATAGGCCAGCCAGCCGGTGGTGGCGAACTCGCCGACAAACAGCGAGACCATGATCAGAACGGCGCCCGAGACGGTGAGCCAGAAGCTGAAGTTGTTCAGGAACGGAAACGCCACGTCGCGCGCCCCGATCTGGAGCGGCAGCAGGTAGTTCATGAAGCCGGTGATGAACGGCATGGCCACGAAGAAGATCATGATCACGCCATGGGCGGTGAAGATCTGATCGTAGTGGTGGGCGTCGAGATAGCCGACATAGCCCGCCGAGGCCAAAGCCTGGTGCGAGCGCATCAGCACGGCATCGGCAAAGCCGCGCACGAACATGACCAGCGCCAGCACGATGTACATGATGCCGATCTTCTTGTGGTCGATCGAGGTGAACCACTCGTGCCAGAGGTAGCCCCAGAGCCGGTAGTAGGTAATCGCCCCGACCAGCCCCGCGCCCAGAATGCCGCTCACGATGAAGGTCGAGAAGATGATCGGGTCGTAGAACGGGAAGACGTCCAGGCTGAGTTTGCCGAAGATCGGATCGACGGGATCGGTGTAGGAGGCACTGGCCATGGTCTTACTCTCCCGCCGGCAGCGATTGGGGTGGGCGCGGCGCCAGTGTCGGGCTGAGGCGATCGATGGCGGCCAGGATCTCGTCCGAGCGCTCGCGCAGGCCGGGCTTGAGCATGACGAACAGCGCCTCCGGGTCTTCGGCGGTGCAGAGGCCGCGGTAGAGCTCGCGGTTGAAGAGGCCCTCGATGCCGCCGCCGCCGAGGGCATCGACCATCATCATGTCGTTGCGGCAGATATCGGCCTCGTCGACACACATGTTGAGGATGCGCTCCCAGAGCCCGTCCTCGATGCCGCCGAAATACGTGACCGGGTCGCCAACGGTGGGGCGTTCGGTCTCGACGTAAGCTGCGCGGTCGAGGGTGGGCGCGCCCTCGCGCACGCGCGCGACCCAGTCGTCGAAACCGGCCTCGTCGAAAGCGTGGAACTTAAAGCGCATCTCGGAGAAGCCGTAGCCGCTGTAGTTGGCCGAAAATCCCTTATAGACGCCGGGGCGATTGATGACGGCGTTCAGCTCGGTCTCCATGCCGGCCATGGCATAGATCATGCCGGCCAGATCGGGGACGTAGAAGGCGTTCATCACCGTGGCCGAGGTCAGCTTGAACTCGATCGGGCGATCGACCACCGCCGCCACTTCGTTGACCGTGGCGATGCCCTGCTCGGGGTAGAGGAACATCCATTTCCAATCCATCGCCACCACCTGCACCACCAGGGGCTCGACGGTGGGATCGATGGGCGTCTCGGCCGAGACGCGGCGCAGCGGATCGTAGGGGTTGAGGCGGTGGGTGGCGACCCAGGTCAGCCCCGCCAGGCAGATGATGATGGCCAGGGGGACCGACCAGACCACGATCTCCAAGCTGATCGAGTGGTCCCAGTCGGGCTCGTAGGTCGCTTTCTCGTTGGAGGCGCGGTACTTGATGGCGAATAGCACCGTCAGCGCCATCACCGGCAGGATGACGATCAGCATCAACACGGTGGAGTAGACGATCAACTGGCCCTGCTGGACCGCGACATCGCCTGCGGGGCGCAACACCACCAATTCGCAGCCTGCGAGCAGGCCGACCGCGGCGCTCAGCATCGCAAGTTTCAAGTAGCGCATAGGTAAAAGTTGCAATTTACTTCCCTTTCTCCAGCTCGACCCGGCTGTTGAGGCAAAGTACCAAGCGTTCCCCCGAAAGCACGATGGTACGTTTTAACGCAGCGCTGTAGCAGGATGACGCGGTATAGGATGCACCCTAACGGAGCGCTCCGTCGCAGTACTTGATGTGGATCAAAGCGAGACCGACCGATGCAAGACGCCAGCCTAAATCAGGGCCATTCGGCCACCATCGACGAGGTGATCACTACGGTGATTATGGCGCGTGTCACGGACTTCTTTGGGTTTTTTGTGTATGCTATTGCCTCTGCACTGGTGTTTCCGGTGCTGTTCTTTCCGATGTTCGATCCGGTTACGGCAACAATGCTGTCGTTTGCCGTGTTTTCGCTGGCGTTTCTGGCACGCCCGCTCGGCAGTGCGCTGGGCGATGCGCTACAGCGCCGAATCGGCCAGCCGGGGCGGGTCATGGTGGCGCTGATGGTGTTTGGCAGCTCGACCATGGCCATCGGCCTGCTACCCGGCTACGAGACCTACGGCTGGGGCGCGCCGATCCTGCTGGCCATCATGCGCATCGGCCAGGGCCTCGGGCTCGGCGGCGCCTGGGACGGCATCACGCTGCGCCTGCAAAACGCCGCCCCCGATGGGCGCAAGGGCTTTTACGGCATGGTGCCCCAGCTTGGCGGGCCGATCGGCTTTTGCGTTGCCGCCTCGCTGTTTTATGTGCTGAGCGGCTTTCTGACCGAAGAAGAATTCCTCAACTTCGGCTGGCGCTTTGCCTTTTTCGGGGTGCTGGCGGTCAATGTGGTTTCGCTGTTTGCCCGGCTGCGCCTGCTCGCCACCGACTTCGGCTCCGAGAATATCTCGATGCGCGCAGCCCCCCTCGTGCCCATGCTGCGCGAGCAATGGCGCCCGATCCTGATCTCGACCTTCATGCCACTGGCGAGCTACGCGCTGTTTCACATGGTCACGGTGTTTCCGCTGGCCTATGTGCCGCTCTATACCGAGCATGACATCGACTACATCCTGATGCTCCAGCTTGCCGGGGGGGTGCTGGCGGTGGTCTCGGTGATCGCCTCGGGGCTGTTGTCCGACCGGTTTGGCCGCCCGCGCGCGCTGGGCCTGTGCACGCTTTTGGTGCCGGTGCTCTGCCTGACCATCCCGACGCTCGACAACTACCCCTGGATCTACATCTTGGTCGGCTTTGTGGTGCTGGGTCTGTCCCATGGCCAGTCGAGCGCCATCGCGCCCGCACGCTTCAAGCCCGAATACCGCTATTCGGGGGCAGCACTCTCGGCCAATCTGTCGTGGATCGTGGGCGCGGCCTTTGCGCCTTTGGTCGGACTGGCGCTGACAGCGGCCTTCGGGCTCGGCGCCTCGGCGCTCTATCTGCTCTCGGGCGCGGTGGTGACGGGGTATGTGCTCTATGCACGCTACGGCAAGGAGGCGTTTCGCCTGCGCACCGCACCAGCGCGCTAGCCCGAGCACAGCCCCAAGCGTCCGCCCCACGCCAAGGCGCTTTGCCCTGAAAGGCCCCCGATGTTCGATCTCATCATCAAGAACGCCACCCTGGCAGACGGCCGCACCGGGCTGGACATCGCCTGCAAAGACGGCACGATCGCCGCGGTTGAGGCCGGGATCGACGCCGAGGCAGCCGAGATCGTCGAGGCGCGGGACTACCTGCTGTCGCCGCCCTTCGTCGATCCGCATTTCCACATGGACGCCACCCTCTCGCTCGGCACCCCGCGGCGCAATCTCTCGGGCACGCTGCTCGAAGGTATCGCGCTTTGGGGCGAGCTCAAACCGATCCAATCGGTCGAGGACATCACCGCGCGCGCCCTGCGCTACTGCGAACTGGCCATTGCCAAGGGGATCGGCGCCATTCGCAGCCATGTCGATGTCTGCGACGACGAACTAAAGGGCGTGCGTGCGCTCCTGGAGGTGCGCGAAAAGGTCAAGGACTACCTTGATTTGCAGCTGGTCGCCTTTGCCCAGGACGGCCTGTTGCGCGATCCCAAGGCGCTCGGCAACACGCTGCGCGCGCTGGACTTGGGCGTCGATGTGGTCGGCGGCATTCCCCATTTCGAGCGCACCATGGCCGAGGGCACCGAGAGCGTGCGCCGCTCCTGCGAGATCGCCGCCGAGCGCGGGCTCAGGGTTGATCTGCACTGCGACGAGAGCGATGACCCCCTGAGCCGCCACATCGAGACGCTGGCCTACGAGACCCAACGCCTCGGCCTGCAAGGGCGCGTGACCGGATCGCATCTGACCTCGATGCACTCGATGGACAGCTACTACGTCTCCAAACTGATCCCGCTGATCGTCGAGGCGGGCGTGCACGCCATCCCCAACCCCGCCATCAACATCATGTTGCAAGGGCGCCACGACAGCTATCCCAAGCGCCGCGGCCTGACGCGGGTGCGCGAGTTGCGCGATGCTGGGGTCACGGTCGGCTTTGGCTCGGACTGCATGATGGACCCGTGGTATTCGCTCGGCAAAGCCGACATGCTCGACATCGCTTTCATGGGGTTGCATGTGGGCCACTTCTCCAGCGTCGCGGACATGGCGTGGTGCTTTGAGGCCGTCACCGAGAACGCCGCGCGCATCCTTGGGCTGGAGGGCTACGGCATCGCCAAGGGCTGTGCGGCCAACTTCGTCTTGCTCCAGGCCAGCGACACGGTCGAGGCTGTCCGGCTGAGGGCGCATCGGCTGGCGGTTGTGCGCCGGGGCAAGGTGATCTCATCTTCCGAGGAGATGACCTACGGTCTCAAGGTGCTCTCGGGCGCTGCGGTGAACGAGGCGCGGCCCGGTTGAGCGCCATGCTCACACTGTACTACGCCCCCGACAATGCCTCGCTCATCCTGCGCCTTGCCCTGGAGGAGGCGGGCCTGCCCTATGAGACGGTTCTGGTCGACCGCGCAGTGCGCGCGCAAAAGGCGCCGGCGTATCTGGCGCTCAATCCGGCGGGTCTGATCCCCACCCTTATCACCCCCCAAGGCGCCTTGGCCGAGACCGGGGCTTGTCTGCTCTGGCTTTGCGACACCCACCCGGAGGCCGGCCTCGGCCCCGCCACCGATCACGCAAAGCGGGGGGTGTTTCTGCGCTGGCTGTTTTATCTCTCTAACACGCTCCACGCCGATCTGAACCGGCTGTTCTATGCGGAGCGGGTGGTGCCGGGGGCTGCCATCGAGCGCCACCACGCCCTGATGGCCGAGCGCCTCTTGGCGCACCTGGGCCTTCTCGAGGCCACCCTTGGGGACGAGCCCGCCCTCTTTGCACCGCCCTCGGCACTGGCGCTCTATCTCGGGCCGTTGTTGCGCTGGGCCGCGCTCTATCCGCTGGAGGGCGCGCGTTGGCTCGATCTGCCGGCCTACCCGGCCCTCGAACGCCTGGTCACGTCCTTGGAGGCACGCCCGAGCGTCAAGGCGGCGGCTAGGGCCGAGGGGTTGGGGGATACGCCTTTTTCCAAGCCGCAGTTGCCGGAGCCGCCCGAGGGCTCGCCGACGTGAGGCAGGGACAGGCCGGCTCAGGCAGCCTGGGCCAGCCCCGCCTCGCTAGGTCCATGGCCAGGCGCCCCAGCCGCGTCCAGCGCGGCGATCTCGCTCTGTGCGGTGATGGCTTGGGTCAGCTCGGCGACTTGGGTGCTCAGCCGGGCGGTGGTGGTTTGCGAGCGCTCCGCCGCCTCCAGATTGGCGCGGATCACCCGGTCGAGATCGCGGATCGCGGTCTTGATCTGCTCGGCGCCGATATCCTGTTCGCGCGCGGCGGTGGAGATGTCCTGGACCAGTCGCGCGGTGTCCTGGATCTGGGGCACGAGAGCGCCCAGCGTGGTCCGGGCCTTTTCCGACAAGCTCACGGTTTCATCTGAGAGCCCCGAGATCTCACCGGCAGCCTCGCGCGAGCGCTCGGCCAGTTTGCGCACCTCCGAGGCGACCACGGCAAAGCCGCGCCCGTGTTCGCCCGCGCGCGCGGCCTCGACGGCGGCGTTGAGCGCCAGGAGGTCGGTCTGGCGGGCGATCTCCTGGATGACGTTGATGCGTTCGGCGATGGTCTT
Source organism: Pseudomonadota bacterium (assembly GCA_038750185.1). Lineage (GTDB taxonomy): Bacteria > Pseudomonadota > Alphaproteobacteria > Rhodobacterales > Rhodobacteraceae > Thermohalobaculum. The sequence continues at coordinate 3,371 of JBCDHK010000129.1, read as the reverse complement.
CATGGCGGTGAGCGCTTGGGCAACCACGTCGCCGCTGGTGCCGGCGCTGTCGGCGGCGGCGGTGGCGATGGCTTCGGTCTTGGCGGTGTTTTCGGCGGTCATGCGCACGGTGGCGGCCATCTGTTCGACGGCGCTGGAGGCGGTGTGGGCGGCGGCGGCCTGGCGGTCGGCGCCTTGGCGGATGGTTTGGGCGCCTTGTTCCAGATCGGTGCAGCCTTCGGCCACGGCGCCCACGCTTTGCTCGACGGTATCGAGGAGGGTACGCGTGCGCTCCAGCAGATCGGCCTGGCGCGCGCGCAGGCGGTCGTTGTCCTGCATATCGGCGCGAAAGACATCGAGCGTGCGCGCGATGGCGCCGATCTCGGCACCGGCCTCGGTATAGGGGACGGCGCCCACGTCCTCGCGCCGGGCGAGGCGCTCCATGTAGCGGGTGAGGCGGCGCACGGGCTGGGTGATCGTGCGCGCCAGCCCCGCCGCGACCACCGCCAGCACCGCGCCGATCCCCAAGGTGATGAGCAGCAGATCGCTCTCCAGCGCGGCCTGAGCGGCGGCGACGTCGTCGAGATAGGCGCCGGTGCCGATCACCCAGCCCCAGGGCTCGAAACCGATGACGTAGGAGAGTTTTGGCACGGGCGCGCTGTCGGGGCCGAGTTTGGGGTTGGCCCAGTGGTACTGGGTAAAGCCCTGGCCCTCGGTGCGGGCAATCCGTGTCATCTCGGCGACAAAGCGTTTGCCGTTGATGTCCTCCAGGGCGCCCAAGTCTCGCCCGAGCAGATCCTGGCGGGCGCCATGGGCGACCATGATGTTGGCGTAGTCGAGCACGAAGAAGTAGTTTCCGCCGTCATAGCGCATGGTCGTGATCGCGGCGGCGGCGGCTTGTTGGGCGGCCTGCTCGTCGATCTCGCCGGCCTGGACGCGGGCGTGCTGGACGCTGGCAAAGGAATGGGCGGCCTCGGCCAGATGCACCAGTTCGGTCTCGCGCAGCGCGGTGGTACTGCGCTCAAACCGCTGGGCTGCGAAGAAGTCCAGGACGAACAGGCCGATCAGGCCGCAAAGGGCGATGGCCAGAACGCGCAGCGCAATGGAGGGGCTGGGGAGGCGGGACATCGGCGGGGCACCTCGATCTTGGCATGGGGTGCCTCAGCATCGGCAGGATTGCCGAAAAAACCGTCAATCAGAGCCGATACCGCCGCGTTAATGGGTGGGCGGGGCAGCTTGCGCCAGCCCCGCTCTCCCGTTTTTCAGCGTTGCCCTACATAGGCCCTCAGACGACAAAGTCCCATTCGCCAGGCTCGACCTCGGACAAATTCTCCACCAGCGGCGAGCCCAAGCGGTTTTCGTTGCTCTCGGAGAAGGCGATCAGCAGCGCCTGACGATCGAAGGCGGGCCGGTCGAGGATGCTCTGCCAGAAGTCGAGCCCGGGCTGATCCGCCGTCCGGTCGAGCACGTTCTCATAAAGCGCGCGCACGAAGGGCTCGTCGGTCAAAAAGCGCGGATCGCTGGTGTCGAAGGGCTCACCGAAGTTCTCGTTGAACTCGATGGAGCGCAGAAAGGCGTTGGAAAGCTGGCGCAAGGTCAGCCCGTCCTCGCGCTGGTCGATCCAGAAGTTGAGGCCCGGCAGATCGATATTGCCATCGCGGTCGAGCCCGGCCTCGTAGAGATAGGCCACCTGCTGGGCGTCGGAGACGCTGAGCCCCAGGCCGGTGCCATCGCTGATGCGCACCACGGCGCTGTCGGTGCCGCCGCGCCCGTCGGAGATGGTATAGGTGAAGCTGTCCTGGCCGGTAAAGCTGCTGTCGGGGATATAGGCGATCTCGGTGTCGACCCCGACGATGAACTGTATCCGCCCATTGGCCGGCTCGCCCACCGAGATGATCTCCAGCGTGTCACCATTGGGATCGGTGTCGTTGACCAGCGGATCGACCTCGATGGCGAAGCCGTCCAGGATGAAGACGTCGTCCACGGCGTTCGGGGGGCTGTTGCTCACGCTGCCGCCGTTGCCAAAGCTGAGCGCTGTGGTCAGGTCCTGGCTGTCGAACTGGCTCAGCACCACCTCGGTCTGGCCAAAGCGCACGGTGATCGAGGGAAAGCTGCTGTTGGCGCCGCCTTGGCCGACCTGCACCTCGTTTGCGCTCAGGTTCTCGAACACGATGGTATCGACAGCGGCATCGACGCCCTGGATCTCGATGCGCCGGGTCTGGCCGGGGGCGACGTCGGTCAGGGCCGAGCGGGCCAGGCGGATCTCGTCGGGTTGGGTATCGGTCGGGAACGGGCCCGGCGAAATGATGAAATTGCGCAGGCCAGCGGGCAGATCGGTCACACTCAGGCGGTCGGCGCCGTTGCCAAGCGCCACCCCGGCATCGCCAAAGCCTTCGAGGGCGGGATCGATGATGGTGACTTGGTCGTCGCCGTCGCCGGCGTTGACTTGGGGGGTCTGGCGGGCGGTGATGGTATCATTGCCGCCCAGACCTTCGACGCGCTGGGCGCCGTTGGCGTTGAGGGTGTCGGGGCCTGCGGTGCCGACAATCAGTTCCATGGGGCTCTCCTGAAAAGCGACTGAACTACGCGGTGTTTCTTACTCAGCACCAGCATCGGCGCCAAGTGGCGGTGGCGGTGATTTTACCGCCGTTTTAGCGCGCGGTAGGTACGTTGCACGCAGGCCAACCCGATATCAGTCGCTGGATGTGGTCGGGGATGCTGGCGGGGATATCGGCGGGCGCTGCCAAGGCCCAGGGCTGGCACCGTCCAAACCAAGAGGCGCCAGCGGCTCGGCAAAGAGAGCCCCAAGCGCCGGCCAAGCCGCGATCACCGCGCGGGTCGCCTCGCAAGCCTCGGGGCAAAGCCGGCCCTTGGACCAAAGCGCGCTGCCATCGACGCGCACCGTGGGCCAGAGCACCATCCAGCAGATCTCGCCGGGGGCGTAGGCGCCGCAGGTGTGAAAATGCAGCGCCTGCGGGCTGGTGAAGACGGTATTGGACCAGCGGTCCCAGTCGGCCTTGGCGGGGTGGGGGTAGGCCAGGCCCGGATGCAGTCCCGGGTGCCAGGAGTGCACGGCTCGGGCGTCGATGCCGAGGGTTTTCGCGACTTGGGCGTAGTGGGCCTTGACGGCGGCGACTTGGGGGTCGGGTCCGTCAAAGCCCGCGATCCGGCCTGCCGCGATCTCGGCTACCACGGGCTCGGCCAGTTCGAGGCAGGCCGGTGTGTAGACGGCCGAGCCCGTGGGGGTGAGTGCCTGGGCCAGGACGACGCGCCCGCTAAAGCCCTCAGCCAACACCGGGCTCGGCATGCCAAGGGGAAAGCGTACCATGGTGACATCGGCTGCGGGCTCAGGCGTGGCTCTGCCGGTGACGTGGGTGCCGAGGGGGCAGGTG
>JBCDHK010000128.1:0-9437 GCA_038750185.1 Pseudomonadota bacterium | reverse complement strand
TCCTTGTCGTCGAAGTGACGATACGGAGCCGTCTGCGACACGCCCAGGGCGCGGGCTATGGCGCGCAGACTCAGCTGCTCCGGCGGGGTGTCGCGAAGCTGATCGATGGCCTCTTCCAGGAGCTTCGCACGCAGATTGCCGTGGTGATAGGCGCGCGGCGCCGGCGCGTCAACCATGGGCAGCGCCACGCAGAATGCACCACGACGTTGATCTCCTCGGCAAGCCTCACGGCATTGAGGTATCCGTGAGCAGCGTACAGGTCATCTGGGCCGGCGATGCTAACTGCCCATGGGAACAAGTCCGCGTTGGCCTCGATCTGGGCTTGCAAGTCTGCTGGTGCGCTCATCTCATCTCTCCTCTCGCCCGCACGACCACGCCCGCCATGGGCGAGGTGCGGGGTGTTGTGGGTTGGTGGGTCACAGCTCGCCTCTTTCCGCGCACCACTCGCACCACTGCATGTGAATGGGAACCGGCACCTCAAAGCGCCTGATGGTGACGGGGATGACTCCCGGCAAAACCAGTGGCGATAGCTCGACGATCAGGCCCTTGCGCAGAAGGGCGTCTTGAGTGGTCTTGGCCATGATCGGAGAGGAGTTGCCGGTGGCGATCTGTTCGAATGCGCGGCGCTGGGCTCCGGCAGGTGCGGGGTGCTTGGTGGTCATCCCGGTTGATCCATCGGGTGGAACGCCACATCGCCGCCAAACGCCTCGACGGCCTCATAGCTCTCAAGCACGCACGGATCGGATAGACCGTAGGGGTTAAGCTCGATCAGCCCGGAGCCTGGCCACATCAGGCACACGTCGAACACGTAGGTGTCGACGTGCATCCTCGGGTGAAGCTGGTCACGCCAGAGCCCCTCCACCGTGTCGCGCACCTTTTGGCGGCGGTCTTGTCGCTGCCAGTAACCTGAGGGCCTGGGATCGTACTGCGTCGCGGCAATGAAGCGCCCGTCTTTGACAAAACAGCGGACCTCCCATTCGGGCAGGTACGGTCGCCAGTCGAGCGCCACGGCCTTCAGCCGGTAGTTAGGGTGGGGGAGAAACAGCACACAGTCGTCAAGGCAGCGCTCAGAAACCGACATGCGGTATGCTGCCTGCTCCGCGCACCAGGTCTGAACGCCAGTATGTTCATCGTGGCTCTCCTTTGGGGACCGGCTGGACAGCTTGAAGAACTTCGGCTGGCCGTCGAACAGCGGGCGGAGCGCATCGACCAACGCAGCAGATGCCTGATCGTCCCACAGCCCCTTGAACTCGCAGAACGGAGGCAGGTCCACCCACTTCGCGGGCGGCATGAGCGCGAGCACGTCAGGCGGTAGACGGTCAGTCAGGAATGGCCACACTGGTTTGATTGCCGCCAGCGCGCGCTCAACTTTTTCGGCTTCGGTCGACTCGCGAGGCTCAAAAGCCGCAAGGTCGGCAAAGGTCAGATTGGTCATGCTGCACCCCCAGCCGCGTTCCCACGGCGGCCACAAGCCATTGATGGATGGTGAAGGGGTTTGGCGGGTGGTTCCCGGTTAGCGCGTTGATTTCCCTCAACAGCGCGCGTCCTCCCCGGTGCGCCAATCTGCTTTTATGGGTTTGGATTGTCTCTAACACATTGAAAGGTAATGTGGTTTTTGGGGTTCGAAACCCTTCGCCGCGGCGGTAGTTGAGGCGTTCGGCAAAGCCTAGTTTCAGGACCAGGCGGCGTAGGCTCAGGCAGCCTTTTTCCCAGATTTTGTAGGGGTTTGCCAGGAATGCGAGGGCGAGTTCGAACAACTCCTCTCGGGTGTGTCTTGGCTGGGCGTTGTTGGCAGCCTTTTCGAGGGCCAGCGCTTTGGTGTGCTCCAAGTCTGCGATGCGGGCCTCGTAGGCAGCGATCACCGAGGGGGTGCTGGCCTCGACGATCAGGCCGAGCAGTTTATCGATCTGGCGCTGCGAGTCGGCTGCTTCGCGGCGAAAACCCTCGGCCATGCAGACAGCTTGCTCGTGGCGACGCGCCCAGGCGTCTACGAACATGGCCTTGACCAGGGCGAATAGTGTTTCGCTGGGCTGCAGGCGGCGCAGGAGAACGGCGAACTGATCCTCGATCACGGCGCGGCGAATCGACTTGCGGTAGCTCGGGCAGCCCTTGGTCGGGCAGAGATAATACGGATGGCGCGCGCCGGTCTTGCTGCGCGACCAACAGGCGGTCAGCGGCGTCGAACAGTCGTCGCAGAGCACGAAGCCGCGCAGGGGGAAGTCGGCGTTGAGGTCTTTGCGGGCGGGCGCTTTGGCCTTGCCGCGTAGACGTTCCTGGATGCGCTCGAAAGTCTCCAGCGAGATCAGGCCCTCGTGTTGGGCGGGGCGCAGCGCAATCCCCCAAGGCAGATGCTGGACGTGGCCGGCATAGACGACGCGGGTCAGTATCTCGGTGACGCGCTGGTTGCGCACCTCGCCGAGGTGATCACGCGGATACTCGGCAAAGCGCTCCAGGAAGCGTTTGACCTCGGCCTGGGTGTCGAAGCGGCCCGAGGCGTAGCCCTCCAACGCTTCTTGGACGATCGAGGCCAGTGGCTCATCGCGCACCAGCAGTTTGCCGTGGCCTGCGACGCGCTCGCGCTTGTAGCCGATCGGGCAAGAGAACACCCAGTAGCCGTTGCTGAGGCGCGCGCGCATGCGGTTCATGGTCTGCTCGGCGTTCTTGCGGCGCTGGTGCTGGCTGACCGTGGCCATGATCAGCTCTTGGAGTTCGCTGTCGGCGTCGTCGGCGAACTCGATCGAGGGCGACTTCAGGATCCCACCGGCCCGCGCGATCGCCTCGCGCAGGCCGAGATGGGCCTTCATGCCGCGCGCCAGACGCGAGATGTCGTCGATGATCACCACATGGGGCTCGTGGCGGTGTTGTTGGAGGAAGGCCAAAAGCGCGGTCATGCCGGGGCGCTCCATGATGCTACCGGTCTTGTCGTCGCGGTAGACGCCGACCACAGGGTGGCCTTGGGCGCGGGCGAACTCGCGGCAGCGGGTTTCCTGGCTGGCCAGGCCGTCGCCGCGTTTGGTCTGGATGGCGCTGGAGACGCGGCAGTAGATCAGGGCCTTCTGGGGGCGGTATGGATCGGATCGGTCAGGGTCATGGGGCCTCCTCGGTAACGCGCTCAGTCAGGCGCTGGCTCTGCCCGGCGCTGCTCGTGGAAGGCGTCGCGGTTGAGCACGCTGGCGCGGGCGTGGGTTTCACGCGCCAGTTCGGCCAAGGGCAGCATGTCCTGGACGCGAAAGCTGGCGGTGTCGTGGAACTGGCCGTCGTTGTCCTTGTAGGTGCGGCTCAGATTGACGGTGTGATAGGCGCCGTTCTGGCCATCGTTGCGCCAGATGGTGGCTTTGAGGGCGCTGTCGCGCAAGCTGAGCTTGCCCCCTGATCCTGAGTGGGTGGTACAGTACGTTCAGGACGGCGGATTTGGGTGAGCAAGCAAGCACGGCGGCGTTTTTCGGTGGAGTTCAAGGAGCAGGCGGTGGCGCGGTTATCGGCGCCAGGGGCGACGCAGAGCGGCGTGGCGAAGGAGTTGGGCGTGACGCCGACACAGCTCAAGACAGGGCGGCTTGAACTGGAGGCGGCTGGCTCTGCGGAGGCGGTGCGTCGCCAGCAGGCCGAGGCGCGGGAGTTGTCGGATCTTCGGCGCGAGAACCGCCGGCTGAAGGAAGAACTGGAGGGGAGGCCCAAAGCCTCGGCTTTTTTCGCGCAATGGGCTTTGAGCCCATGACAGCAAAGCTCGACTTCATCGCCGCCCATGCCGCGCAGCACGCCATCGCCCTGATGTGCCGGGTGCTGTCGGTGAGCCCGAATTGGTTCTATCGCCGGGCCACGCTGGTGCTTCCAGGCGGGCGGTGCGTCAGGCCGTCCGCGAGGCCTTGACGGTCCGGATCCGCACGCTCTTCGAGGCGAGCAAGGAGCGCTACGGCGCGCCCCGCATCCATGCCGAGTTGGTAGCTCAAGGCCTACGGATTACCCGCAAGACAGTGGCCAGGATCATGAAAGAAAACGGTATTCACCCGCCCCGCCGACGTTGGCGCATCCCGCAAACGACCGACAGCCGGCATACGCTGGGCATCGCGCCAAACCTGCAGGGGCGCGATTTCCGTGCCGAGGCGCCCGATCGGGTCTGGCTCGCCGACATTACTTACGTGCCCACCGGGGAGGGTTGGCTCACCCTCGCTGCGGTGAAAGACAGGGCCACCAGGGAGATCGTCGGGCCCTGCCGGGCCTTGTTCTGCTCAAAACGCGCCACTGGCGCCTTTTGTCCGGGACAAGCCCGGACCGCGTCACAAGGGTCCCCGTCCGACAGCCTGAGGAAAGGCCTGGCCATCGATGCTCTGCGCATGGCGCTGCAAAACTGCCGCCCAGTGCCGGGGTTAATCTGTCACTCCGATCGCGGTGTCCAGTATGCCAGCGGCGACTATCGCAAGCTGCTTACGGCCCATGGCGTCCAGGCGTCCATGAGCGGCAAGGGCAGCTGCTTGGATCGTGAGTATGGTGTGGCAGCTTGGCCGGCTGACCCATGCCTCGATTGACTTCGTGTCATTGCGTTGACGTGTCTGCGGTTAAATTGCCCCGGCGCTGGGCGAGATGTGACTTCATAGGAGCTTGACGGTCGCGTACCTTCACGATCCTGTCCTTTTCGAATATCGCCTTGCCCAATGCGAACAAGGGACAGGCATGCAAACCATCATCGTCGGTGTGGCACCCACAAATCCAATGACGTCGCCGTTGGGTCGTGTCTCAGTTTCGCGTGTGCTCTGGTGATAAGCCATTTGCACTCAAAGAGTTGGCCAAGCGCGATTTTCAAACTGAGACACTGGGCGCCGTTGCGATCAACGATCAGGGTACTCGGTTGGCCGCGCGGACTATTCCAGCCAACCGCGCAGGATATCGAGACCTTAAGGCATGGGCGAAGGACCTTGGCGAGATAAGTGCTTTCGGCATCGAAGGCACAGGCTCTCATGGCGCCGCTCTGTCTCGGGATCTGCTCGCCAGGGGGCACGTTGTTCTGGATGTCCTGCGCCCGAACCGCCAACTGCGCTACCTTCATGGCAAACCCGGCAGCCTCGATGCGAGAGTGCGGCGCGGTCCGTGCTGAACGGCCAAGCCACCGCCGAGGCCAAGTCGCAGGACGGCGCATCGGAAATGACCTGCCCTCTCAAGATGGCGCGCGGCAGTGCCGTAATGGCGAAGTCCCAAGCAATAATCACATTGAAAACATTGATCATCAACGCACCCGCCGAGCTGCGTGATACGCTGGACCAGATCAAGGGCCGGATCGGCCTGGTTCGCCACATCGTCGCGATGGTCCTGGACACCTGTCCTCACCCCTGGCCTCTGCAAAGGCTGCCCTGCGCGCGATCGCCCGGCGCTGGCTGGCTTTGCGCGAAGAAATCCAGGGGCACGAAGAGGAGCTTGAGCACTTGGTTCGCGACAGGGCCCTGAACTGATGGCCTCGCACGGAATCTCGACCATGACCGTCGCCGAGAGGCTGATCCTTGTCGGCGACAACCCTGAGCGCATCAGGTCCGAAGTTGCCCTGGCCAGGATGTGCGGCGTTTGCCCGATCCCAGCCTCAAGCGCCAAGACAAACCGGATGCGCCTGAATCGCGGCGGCAATCGTCAGGCCAACGCCGCACTATACCGCGTCGCTATTGTTCGAATGCGGGACGACGCAGCGACAAAGGCCTGTGCCGCCAGGAGAACCGCGGAGGGCAAAACGCGCCGCAAGATCGTCCGCTGCCTCAAGCGCTACAGTGTACGCGAAATCCATCGACATCTGTGCAAGCCGCCGACCGTCCCGGTAAACGCTTGACAGACATAGCAGCGTCGACGCGCCGATGGAGAGCTTCTTTGGCGCGCTCAAGACCGAGATGGTCCACCGCGCTCCCTTTCGAACCCGCCGAGGAGCCAAAGCCTCGCTCTTCGAGTACATCGCCCTCTTCTACAATCGACAGCGCCGCCACTCGCGCATAGGCTATTCCATCCCCGAGCAGGCAAGGATCGACATGACCCACGCTAAAGCCGTACAGCCAACACTCCGGGATCAAGGGGCAAGCTCAACGGTTGGTTGGGCACCTTGAAGGGGATGCGCTTGAGTTGCATGGGCTGGGGGGCGGATCGACTGTGCTGGTGGTCATGGTGCTCCTCTGATGTTTTTGTCATCCGAGTTCAACCAGGATTTATAATGATACCGCGATGATGCCGCGCAGCCCGTGGGTTGCTACCAATGCACCAACGCGACCGCGCAAAAGCGGCGGGCGTCGATTTCACCAATGGCGATCAGCCTGGCGTGCGCCTCAAGCGCGAAGGGTGTGCAAAGCTCAATGATGACATGCCTGAGGCAATCCGCGCCTCGTTGGGCGTCACAGCAACCGCGGTGCTTCGGTTTCCGGTAGAGTGGGCTTGGTGTCGAGCCCCGCCTTGAGCGTGCGCAGATCGGCCCAAGCCAGACGTTTGTCGGCAGGCTGGCGCAGGAGATAGGCCGGATGCAGGCTTGGCAGGATCGCCACACCGGTACGCGTGTGACGCCGCCAGTTGCCGCGCAGGCGCTTGATCCCGACAGACGTCTCCAACAGTGCCTTGGTTGGCGTATTGCCAAGCGAGAACACGACCTCGGGCTTGGCCAGTTCGATATGGCGCTCGACGAAGGGTAGGAAGGCGGCCGCCTCGCTCTCGGTTGGCGTGCGATTGCCGGGGGGGCGCCAGGGCAGGATGTTGGTGATGTAGACGGCCTGGGCGAGGTCTTCGGCATCGCGGGCCATGCCGATGGCGCGCAGCATGGCGTCGAGCAGGCGCCCGGCGCGCCCGACAAAGGGCAGGCCGAGGCGGTCCTCATCGGCCCCCGGTGCTTCGCCGATCACCATGACACGCGCGCCAGGGCGACCGTCGGCGAAGACGCACGAGCGCGCACCGCGCTTTAGATCAGAGCCCTCCCATGCAGCGAGCGCTGTGGCCAGGGCTTCGAGATCTTGGGCGCTGGTGGCGACGTCGACTGCTGAGCGCGATGGCCCGGTTCCAGGGCGCGCGCCATCGGTTCTGCCAGTTGCGATGTCAGGCACGCGCGCGGCTGCGGGCGGTGGCTCCGGTTGCGCCGGGCCTGGCAGTGAAGCCCCGCGCGGGCGTGACGGTGTCACCTTAGCAGCCTCTGGCGCGCGGCGCTGAGGCGATGGCGGCGGCGCGGCCGCGAAGCGGTCGTGTGCCGTCTCGGAAATCGCTTCGTCGGCGCCGAGTTCGATCTGCCAGGCCAGGGCTTCGCGCAGGGCCGCGCGTACGTCTGGCGTCATGGGCGCGGCTCGATGGGACCGGTGTCGAGGCCGAGTTCTGCCTCCAATACTGCCGCGTGCGAGAGTAGCGCTGCCTCGCCGCGCAGCCGTCCGACCATCTGTAGGCCGACCGGCAGGCCCTCCCCGGTGAAGCCGCAGGGCAGCGACAAGGCTGGGGCCGCGCTGAGCGTGATCGCGGCGACGATGGCCAGCCAATCGATGTAGGTCTCGAAGGGCGTGCCGGCGCACTCGGTCACGGTGCGGGTTTCGACCGGAAACGGCGTGACGATGGCCGTGGGGCAGAGCAGCAGATCGTAGGTTTCAAAAAACCGTGCCGTCTCGGCCACGATGCGGCTGCGCACCAGGTGTGCGCGTGCCACTTCCTCGCCGGTGACGGCTAAGCCGCGTTCGATGTTCCAGACGATGTCGGGTTTGAGCAGGGCGCGGTGCTCGGCGTAGTGGCGGGCGTGGGAGGTGGCAAAGGCCAGCCCGCGCAGGGTCTGAAAGCACTCCAGCGCGCCTGAGAAATCGGGGCAGGCCTCTTCCACTGGCACGCCCAGGGCCTCGAAGCGCCGCGCGGCGCGTTCGCAGAGCGCTGCCACCTCGGGCTCGACCGGGGTGATGGCGAGATCGGGACTGAAGGCTACCCGGCGCGGCAGGCGCGGGGCTTCGGCGCTTGCGCGAAAGTGCGGGAGCTCGGGCAGGCTGCGGGCATCGCGCGGATCTGGGCCGGCCATGGCGTCGAGCAACAGCCCCAGATCGCCGACGTTGCGCGCCATCGGCCCCTCGACCGAGAGCGTGCCAAAGGCGTCTGCGCCGGGGCCTGCGGGCACGCGCCCTGGAGCAGGGCGCAAGCCGACCACGCCGCAAAAGCTGGCCGGGGTGCGCAGCGAGCCGCCCATGTCCGAGCCCTGTGCCAGCCATGCCATGCCTGAGGCCAATGCCGCCGCCGCGCCCCCGGAGGAGCCCGCACAGGAGCGGCTCAGGCCCCAAGGGTTGGCCGTGCGCCCGAACACCTCGTTGAAAGTGCTGGCCCCGGCGCCGAATTCGGGCGTGTTGGACTTGGCATAGACCACCCCGCCCCGCGCCTCGATGCGCTCGACCGTCCAGGCCGAGGCGGTGGGCACATGCTCGGCATAGATCGGCGAGGCGTTGGTCGAGCGCACGCCTGCGACATCGCAAAGATCCTTGATCGGCACCGGCAGACCGCCCAGCACACCGCGCTGTCCGGCAGGGCGCGCGGCAATCGCCTGAGCGTGCTGGCGCGCGCGCTCAAAGCAAAGCGTGGGCAGCGCGTTGATCGCCCCGTCGAGCGCGCCGACCCGTGCCTCCAGCGCATCGAGCACCTCCATGTGGGAGACCTCACCCCGCTCCAACCAGCCGAGCACCGTGCGCGCGTTGGCGCGGATCAGATCGTGCATGGCCGTGCTCCACACTCCAAGGACATCGGTCTTTACTCCCCCTGGTTGGGCCGGTAGGGCGGCTTGGACTATTTCGCGGTGCGGTACGCTCCAAGCCGCGTAAACTCTCTGCAAAAGCCTACATACTACCCTGGACCGGTGCTGCAACGTCGCAGTTGCGTTGACGCTTTGACACACCGAACGATACCTAGCCAAGGACGCCGCAAGGCAGCGAAGGGAACAAGCTGATGACCGAGATCGAGCGCGAGTCGATGGACGTGGATGTGGTGATCGTGGGGGCGGGGCCAGCCGGGCTCTCGGCCGCGATCCGGCTGAAACAGCTCGGCGGTGACGACATCTCGGTTGTTGTGCTCGAAAAAGGCTCCGAGGTCGGCGCGCACATCCTCTCGGGCGCCGTGCTCGATCCCGTAGGGCTCGACAAGCTGATCCCGGACTGGAAGGCCAAGGGCGCGCCCATCGACGTCCCCGTCACGCGCGATCGCTTCTGGATCCTGGGCAACTCCGGCAAGATCTCGCTGCCCACCTTCCTGCTGCCGCCGCTGATGTCCAACCATGGCTGCTATATCGTCTCCATGGCCAATGTCTGCCGCTGGCTGGCCGAGCAGGCCGAGGAGATGGGCGTCGAGATCTTCCCCGGCATGGCGTGTTCGGAATTGGTCTATGACGAGGAGGGCCGCGTCGCTGGTGTGGTTGCAGGCGAGATGGGCCTCGACAAGGACGGCCAGCCCGGCCCGGCCTACGAGCCCGGCATGGAGGTGCG
>JBCDHK010000127.1:0-9479 GCA_038750185.1 Pseudomonadota bacterium | reverse complement strand
CGGCGATCTATCTGGCGGTGGCGACGCTGCTCTCGCTGCTCGCGGGCATGATCGAGACCCGCACCAAGCGCTTCTATCGCCGCTGAGCCATGAGCCTCCCCGAGCCCCCCTTCGATCCGCCGCCCCCGGCCAAGCCCCAGCGCCTGAAGCGCGGCGATTATCTGATCCTGGCCGCCTGTGCGGCCTTTGCGGGCGTCCTCTACTATCGCCTGGCCTATGCCATTCCCTACGAGTGGGACTGGAGCGCGGTGCCCTCGTTTTTCGTCTACTACGATGAAGAGACCGGCTACCGGCAGAACGTCCTGCTCGTGGGCCTCCTCAACATGCTGCGCATCATGGTCTATGCCACGGTGTTGTCGCTGATCCTGGGGCTTGGCCTTGCCCTCATGCGGCTCTCCGCGCAGGCGTGGCTGCGGTGGCTGGCGCGCGTCATTGTCGAGTTCGTGCGCAATATCCCGCCGCTGGTGTTTTTGTTTATCTTCTACTTCTTCGTCTCGGACATGCTCTTTCCGCTGCTCGGCATCCGCGATCTGGCCAATGCGCTGTCGCGCTCCGAGTCCACCCTGGTCTGGGTGCTGCTCGGCGAGGCGGCCTTCATCGAGAACGTCATCGCGGGCGTGATCTGCCTCTCGCTCTTCGAGGCGGCCTATGTCTCGGAGATCCTGCGGGCGGGCATCGAGGCGGTGGGGCGCGACCAGCGCGAGGGCGCGCGCGCCGTGGGCCTCACGCCGTCACAGGAGATGCGCTATGTGGTGCTGCCCCAGGCGCTGCGCAAAGTCATCCCGCCGCTTGTCGGCCAGCTCATCACCCTCATCAAGGACACCTCGATCATGTCGGTGATCTCGATCCAGGAGTTTACCTTTGCCGGCAGCGAAGTGGTGATCTCGACGGGGCGCATCTTCGAGGTCTGGATCACGGTGGCGGTGGTCTATTTCCTGCTCTGCTTTGCGCTCTCGTCCCTCTCGCAGCGCCTCGAAGCGGGCCAACAGGGAGCCAGGCGATGAGTGCCATCATCGAGGCGCGCGGCCTCAGCAAATGGTTTGGCCAGTTCCAGGCGCTGCGCCGGGTCGACCTCAGCGTCCGCCCCGGTGAGCGGATCGTGATCTGCGGGCCGTCTGGCTCGGGCAAGTCGACGCTGATCCGCTGCATGAACGCGCTGGAGGCCTATGAGGAGGGCGAGTTGCTCTTCCACGGCACGCGCATCGATGCCGAGGGGCCGGGGGTGCATAAACTCCGCCAGCGCATCGGCATGGTCTTCCAGCAGTTCAACCTCTTTGCCCATCTGACGGTGCTGCAAAACCTCTGCCTCGGCCCCGTCAAGGCGCTGGGGCTCTCCAGGCCCGAGGCCGAGGACCGCGCGCGCCATTATCTCGAGAAGGTCCGCATCCCCGAGCAGGCCGGCAAATACCCAAGCCAGCTCTCGGGCGGCCAGCAGCAGCGCGTGGCCATCGCCCGCAGCCTCTGCCTCTCGCCCGAGGTGATGCTGTTCGACGAGCCAACCTCGGCGCTTGACCCCGAGATGATCAAGGAGGTGCTCGATACCATGATCGATCTGGCCGAAGACGGCATGACCATGCTGGTGGTCACCCATGAGATGGGCTTTGCCAAATCGGTCGCCGATCAGGTGGTGTTCATGGACCGCGGCGCCGTGGTCGAGCGCGCAGCCCCTGAACGGTTTTTCTCCGCGCCCGAGAGTGCCAGGACCCGCGATTTCCTCGACAAGATTTTGCCCCATTGAGGGCCAGAGCATGTCCCGCCCGCGCCCGCGCCCGCATATGGCGGAGCGGTTCAGTAGACGATCTCAAAGCGGCAACACGGGGCGCCCAGCGCGCAGCAGGCGGTCTCGCGGACGTGTGCCTTGCGCGAGACCAGTTCGCGAAACAGCCATCCAAACACCCCGCGGTGCCAGTGACACCCCGCGACCGCGATGGGATTGGCGGTAATCTCCAAGACCACCGGGCGCCCGAGGGTCGTCTCTAGCCTGCCCGAACCCGTAAAAGTGCTGGCATGGCGGTGTAGCCCCGCCAGCACCCACATGGTGCCAAGGCGCGGCGGCAGCGCCTCCACCAGCCATTGGGCCGGTTTGGGCACGCGCTGGTCAAGGGCCAGGGCCGCCGCGCGCCGCCCAGCCTCCTCAGCGACATGCGCGGCGGTGACCGGGTCGAGGCTCTCGGCCAAGGTGCGGTGCAGGCTGAGCACCAGACGCTCCTCGACCGGCGCCACCGGCGGCGCCTCCAGCACATCGGCCAGCCCCGCCTCGGCAAACACCAGCCTCGCCAAGCGTTCGCCCCCCGCAGCGCGCAACGCTGTCGCAACCTCGGTGACAGACCCAGGTGCCAGACGTCCGCTGCTAGACGATGGCACGGCGTCCATGCCCTCTCCCTCACCCCATATCAACAAGGATCACACGGTGTGCGATGGCGCCTGTGATGGGCGCCAGACACCAGCATGGCGCAGGCGAGAGGGAGGGGGGAATGCGGCGGCCTGCCCTGCGACTTTAGGGCGAGTGGCTTATTCTTCGCGCGTTTCAGGGGGCGTGGGATCGGCCTCGGGCGGAGGGGGCGGCGGCGCGGCCTTGGCCACCCCGACGCGGGCTGGGCGCAACAGGCGCTCGGCGATGATAAAGCCCGGCTGCATCACCTCGATTACCGTGCCGGGCACGGCGCCGGGCACGGGCGCCTCGAACATCGCCTGATGGCGGTTGGGGTCGAACTTCTCACCCTTCTCCGGCGTCACCTTCTCGATCTTGTGCTTGGCGAAGGCTTTGAGCAATTCGCGCTGGGTCAGCTCGATGCCTTCGAGAAAACCGGTATGCTCGGTGCGCAGGCTGTCATCGGCGGAGGCGATGGCGCGCTCCAGATTGTCGAGCACATCGAGCAGATCGCGCGCCAGCTTGGTGCCGGCGTAGGTCTCGGCGTCGCGGCGGTCGCGCTCGGCGCGCTTGCGCACGTTTTCGGTCTCGGCCAGGGCGCGGATGAGACGATCCTTAAGCTGGTCGCGCTCTTCTTCGAGGGCCGCCACAAGCGCGGCCTGGTCCTCTTCGGCCTGGGCCTCCGCCTCGGCCTCGACCGCCTCTGCCAGCCCTGGCATCAACTCCTCGACGCTGGGGGCGGCGACTGTCTCAGCGGTCTCGGGCGCGGCGCTCTCGCCGGTGCTGGGCTGCTTTTGGGTCTCGTTGGCCATTCAACTGCCTCTGCTGCTGGCACGCCCGGGCGTGGCACCGTCGGAGACGATGCGCCCGATCAGACGCGCGGTATAATCGACAATGGGCACGACGCGCCCGTAGTTGAGCCGGGTCGGCCCGATCACTCCGATGGCCCCGATGACGCGGCGCTCGCTGTCGTGGTAGGGCGAGATCACCAGCGACGAGGCCGACATGGAGAAGAGCTTGTTCTCCGAGCCGATGAAAACACGCACGCCGTCGCCCTCTTGGGCAAGCTCGATCAGCTGGGCGAGGTCGCGCTTTTGTTCGAGATCGTCAAAGAGGGCGCGGATGCGCTCGACATCTTCGGCCGAGGTCAGATCGTCGAGCAGATTGGCCCGCCCGCGCACCATCAAGCGCTCATGGCGCGCACCATTGGCACTGCCGTCATCCCAAAGCGCGATACCGCGCTCGACGAGCGACGCCGCCAGGGTGTCGAGTTCGAGCCGGCGGGCGGCGATCTCGGCAGTGAGATCGGTGCGCGCTTCGCCAAGCGTGCGCCCGCGCAGGCGCGCATTGAGGAAATTGGCCGCCTCGCGCATGGCCGAGGGGGTGAGGCCCTTGGGGATATCGAAGACCCGGTTTTCGACCGTGGCGTCCTCCATCACCAGCACGGCCAGGCCCTGGTCCTCGGAGAGGGCGATGAAATCGAGATGCTTGACCGGCGTCTCGTGCTTGGGTGCGAACACCAGCGAGGCGCAGTGCGAGAGCCCTGAGAGGAGCGAGCCCGCCTGATCGAGCATGGCCGCCATGTCGGTGTCGCCAACAGCGATCTCGCGCTCGATGCGGGTGCGCTCCTCGGTGGAGACATCGCCGATCTCCAGTACGCCGTCGACAAAGAGGCGCAAGCCCGTCTGGGTCGGCACGCGCCCTGCACTGGTGTGGGGTGAGCCGAGCAGGCCAAGCTGCTCCAGATCCTGCATCACATTGCGCACCGAAGCCGCCGAGAGCCCCAGATCCAGGCTCTTGGAGAGCGTGCGCGAGCCCACCGGCGCGCCGGTGTCGAGATAGGTCTCGACCAGCCGGGCAAAGATCGCACGGCTGCGCTCGTTGAGATCGGTCAGGGTCGGCGCTGGTTCGGCCATCGGGGCTCCTCTTGAAGCGAGACGTAGGCAAGCGCCCCGTGCACGTCAATCCGGGCTGCACGCGGGCTGGACCTCGGCCAGCGGCGCGGATATGTCGAAACACCCCACCGAAGGAGCCCGATCATGCGCCCATCAGGCCGCACCCCAGACCAGCTTCGCCCGATCAGTATCGAGACCGGCTTTACCAAACACGCCGAGGGCTCGGTGCTGATCCGCGCGGGCGAGACCCATGTGCTCTGCACCGCCTCCATCGACGAGAAGGCCCCGCCCTTTCTGCGCAACACCGGGCTTGGCTGGGTGACGGCGGAATACGGCATGCTGCCGCGCGCCACCAACACCCGCAATCGCCGCGAGGCCAAGTCGGGCCAGGGCGGGCGCACCCAGGAGATCCAGCGCCTGATCGGGCGCTCGCTGCGGGCGGGCTGCGACCGGGTGATCCTGGGCGAGCGCCAGATCGTGATCGATTGCGATGTGCTCCAGGCCGACGGCGGCACGCGCACGGCCTCGATCACCGGGGGCTGGGTGGCGCTTTGGCTGGCTGCTGAGAAGCTGGTCAAGGCCAAGGAGGTGGTCGAAAACCCCATCGTGCGCCCGGTTGCCGCGGTCTCCTGCGGGGTCTATGAGGGGCAGGTGGTGCTCGATCTCGACTACGCCGAGGACAGTGCTGCGGGCACGGACGCCAATTTCGTCCTCACCGGCGAGGGCGGTTTGGTCGAGGTGCAGGCGTCTGCCGAGGGCGCCACCTTCTCGGAAGCCGAGTTCACCGCCATGCTGGACCTGGCCAAGAAGGGCGTGGCCGAGCTAGTCGCCGCCCAAAAGGCCGCACTCGGATGAGACGCTTTGAGGACAAGACGCTGGTGCTGGCCAGTCACAACAAGGGCAAGCTGGTCGAGATCGCCGATCTGGTGCGCCCTTTCGGCATCGAAGCGCTCTCGGCGGGCGATCTCGGCCTGCCGGAGCCCGAGGAAACCGAAGACACCTTCATCGGCAACGCGCTGTTGAAGGCCCGCGCGGCGGTGGCGGGCTCGGGCAAGCCGGCCTTGGCCGACGACAGCGGCCTGGCCGTCGATGCGCTTGGCGGCGCGCCTGGCATCTATTCGGCGCGCTGGGCCGAGACGCCCCAGGGCCGCGATTTCGCCCACGCCATGCAGACCGTCTGGGACGAACTGGACGCCCAGGAGGTGCCCCAGCCGCGCACCGCCTCGTTTATCTGTGCCCTCGCCCTGGTCTGGCCCGATGGCCACGAAGAGAGTTTTGAGGGCCAGGTCTCGGGGCGCCTCATCTGGCCCGCGCGCGGCGACAAGGGCTTTGGCTACGACCCGATGTTCCTGCCCGACAACCGCGAGCAAACCTTTGGCGAGATGGACCCCGAGGCCAAACACGCCATCTCCCACCGCGCCGTGGCGTTTCGCAAGCTGGTCAGAGCCTGCTTCGCGGGCTGAAGGGCATCCGGCATTGGGGTACTCTCCCGTCACGCCTGCGGCCGTTCCAGAACGCGTTTGCAAAAGTAATGCACGCCGGTGTGCAGCAGGATCGTAAACATCGCCAACACGATCAGGGCGGCGAACATCAGATCGGTCTTGGCGCGGCCATTGGCCAGTAGCATGAGATAGCCAAGCCCGCGCGAGGCGCCGACCCACTCGCCGATCACCGCACCGATGGGCGCATAGACCGCCGCCAGACGCAGCCCCGAGGCCAGCCCCGGCAAGGCGGCGGGAATGCGGATATGCCACATGATCCGCGCCGGATGCGCGCCCATGACCCGCGCCAGTCCGAGCCAGTCGGGATTGGTGCGCATCAGCGCATCGAAAAACGCCGAGGTAACCGGGAAATAGATGATGATCAGCGCCATGGCGATCTTGGACCAGAGCCCAAAGCCGAGCCACAAAGTCAGCAACGGCGCCAAGGCAAACACCGGGATCGCCTGACTGAACACCATCATCGGCCGGATCAAGGCGCGCGCCATGGGCGAGGCGGCAAGCCCGATGGCCGAGAGCGCACCGAGGACAGTGCCGAGGCAGAGCCCGATCACTACCTCAAGGATGGTGATGAGCGCATTGTCGGCTAAGATCTCTCGGCTGCTCCAGAGCGTCTCGGCGACCAGCAACGGCCCGGGCAGGATGAAACTCGGCAACTCTGTTGCGACCACCAGCGCCTGCCAGCCCGCAAGCGCGACGAGCAGCGAGACCAAGCCCGCGCGCCAGCCTGTCACCGATGCACCTCAAAGCCCGCCCAAGCCGCCTCGAAGAAGGCGCGCTCCAGGCGCACGGCCTCCTGGAAGGTGGCGGTGACGTCGGCGCGGGCCGCCTCGTCGAGCACTTCCCAGCGGGCATCCAATTGGCCGCGCAGATACTCTACCACGCTGGTGAAGCCTGGGCCGGTGTGCAGCGCAATCCACTCGCCAAGCCAAAATGGCAGCGCCTCGGCGCGCTCGGTGTGGGGGGTGGCCCAGTCGAGATAGATCCACTCGGCCACCACCAGCACGGCCAGCATGCTCTCATAGCGCCCCGAGACGCGGGCTTGGCGCATCAGTGCTTGGAAAGCCTGAGTTTCCGGCGCGGGCGGCGCGCTCTCGCCGATCTCCAGCGCCTTGAAGCTGCGTAGGAAGTAGGTGTTCTCGGGCCCGGTGATTAGGGCGAGGAACTGGGCGGCGGGCACGCTGTCGGCCAGGCTCGGCGCCGCGGCGATGGCCGAGGCCAGCAGGCGCACGAACTCGTCGATGAAGAGATAATCCTGTTGCAGATAGCCGGCCATCAGCCGGGGATCGAGGGTGCCGGCGGCCAGCGCTTCGGTAAAGGGATGGGTGGTGGCTGCGGTCCAGTCCGCCTGGGCGCTGGCTTTCAGATGTTCGGTGGGGGTCATGGGCTGGGGCTTCTTAGTTGGCTCAGAAGACTTGCCTGGGCGCTCAGCACCTCAGTGGCGTCGACGGGGCGTGGGATCGGCCCCGGGGGAGGCGCTACGCTCTGCAAGCCGGTGGGGGTCATGATCAGGATGCGATGGGCCAGACGCGCTGCTTCGCCGGGGTCATGGGTGACGAGCAGCACGGTGCGCCCGGCCAGAAGTCTGGCGCTCAGGTCCTGCATGTGCAGGCGGGTCAGGGCGTCGAGGGCGGAGAACGGCTCGTCCAGCAGAACCACGGCGCGGTCCTCCATCAGGGTGCGCGCCAGAGCGGCGCGTTGGCGCTGGCCGCCCGAGAGCGCGCGCGGGCGCAGGGCCGCTTTGTCGCTGAGGCCGACCTGGGCCAGACGCTCCTTGGCGCGGGCACGGTCGGCGCGCTCACCGCGCAGGCGCGCACCGATCAGCACATTGTCGAGGACGCTCAGCCACGGCATCAGCAGATCGTCCTGGGCCATTAGCGCGATTTGGCCGGTAAGCGCCCCGGTGGAGGACGCCACGGTGGCGTCCAGCGCGATGCCTTCGGTGAGCCCGGCGAAGATCTTGAGCACCGTGGATTTGCCCACCCCGCTGGCGCCGAGCAGCGCGGTCCACTCGCCGGCGCGTGCCTCCAAGGCGAGATCGGAGAATACGGCCACGCCGGCGATGGCCGCACTGCCCCGTAGCGTCAGGGTGGGCGCTTGGATCACGGAGCGAGCCCCATGTCCCAAAAGCCGGCCTCCAGGCGCGCAGCCATATCGAAGCGGGCCTGGAGTGCGGGCCAGCGCGGGCTGGACTGGGGGGCCTCGCCAAGGCGCCGCTGTGCCGCGCCGTCGATCAACTGGCCCACGTCCACGCAGAGCCCCTGGTAGTCGGCCCCGGCATAGGTGTCGATCCAATCGCGGTAGGTGTCCGAGGTCGCGGCCTCGCCGAGATGCGTGCCGATCTCGCCATAGCCCATGACGCACGGCGCCAGCGCCGCCAGCAGATCGAGCAGATCGCCCGAATGCCCGGCATCGAGCACGTAGCGGGTATAGGCGAGGTTCTCAGGCCGCTCCTCGGCGGCAAACAGCGTCGCCTCGTCGATCCCGGCCTCGGCGCAGGTGCGCACGTGGAGCGCGATCTCGTCGTTGATCAGCCCGTTCACCGTGCCCGCGGCGAGGCGCATCTCCTCGACGGTGTCGGCCTTGGTCACAGCCAGCGCCCAGGCGCGGGAGAAGTGGATCAGGAAGACGTAGTCCTGGGTCAGGTAGTGCAGAAAACACGCCCGAGGCAGGCTGCCGTCGCCGAGCCCCCGGACGAAAGCGTGGTGGGTGTAGGCGGGCCAGAGCGCACCAGCCCCCTCCCGCCAGGCCGCAAAGGTGGCGCCGTAGCTCATTGCGCCCCCAGATCGATGGCCAATTCGGACACCGTGCGGGTGCCCTCGATCAAGCCGGAGGCAGCCAGGAACGCCTCAAACCGCGCATAGCGCCCGGCATCGAGCGCTTCTGGGCGCAGGGCAAAGCGCGGCAGCGTGTCGACCCAGGCGCGGGCGTTCAGTTCGTCGTCGAGTTCGGAGGAGTAGCCGCGAAAAATCTCCCAACTGGCCTCGGGGTTGTTGACGATATACTGGGTGGCCAGTTCGGTGGCGCGCAGGAAGCGGCGCAGGGTGGCGGCGTCCATGCGCTCGGGGTTGGCGACGTAGATCAGTTCGTCATAGGTGGGCACGCCCTCCTCTTCGACGTAGAAGCACCGCCCCGGCACGCCTTCGATGTCCATCTGGTTCAGCTCGAAATTGCGGTAGGCGCCGATGACCGCCTCGACCTGGCCCGACATCAGCGCGGGCGAGAGCGAGAAGTTGACGTTGATCAGTTCGATCTCGTCCAGGCTGACCCCGTAGCGAGAGAGCATGGCCGTCAGCACGGCTTCTTCCACGCCGGCCACGGAAAAGCCGATGCGCGCGCCGCGCAGATCGCCGATTTCCTTGATCGGGCCGTCCTGTAGCACGAGCAGGCAGTTGAGCGGCGTGGCCACCAGCGTGCCGACGCGCACCAAGGGCAGCCCCTCGGCCACCTGCAAGTGCAGGCTGGGCTGATAGCTGACCGCCAGATCGCCCTGCCCCGCCGCCACCAGCCGCGGCGGCGCGGAAGGGTCGGCGGGGGGGATGATCTCCACCTCCAGGCCCTGATCGGCGAAATAGCCCAACTCCTGCGCCACGATGATCGGGCCGTGGTCGGGGTTGATGAACCAGTCCAGCAACAGGGTGAGCCTGTCCTGAGCCAGGGCGGGCGTCACCAGCCAGAATAGCGCAGCGGCGGCGATCAGGTGTTTCATGGGGG
>JBCDHK010000126.1:0-9488 GCA_038750185.1 Pseudomonadota bacterium | reverse complement strand
GGCGAGGCCGGGCCGACTGTGGCGCGCGAGGCGGTCGAAGTGCTCCATGTCGCCGGCGCGCGCGCTTATGTGCGCGGCTCCATCGCCGCCGGCCAACGCCTGATCGTCGAGGGCGCCCACCGCGTCACCGTCGGCCAGCGCGTCGCACCAAACGCCTGAGCCGGAGGCCGCCATGGACACCGCCCTCTATCGCCGCCCGCGCTATCTGCTGCTGACCGTCTTGATGATCGTGGCGCTCGGCGCCTCGACGCTGCTGACCATCGGGCGCCAGGAAGACCCGACCATCACCAACCTGTTCGCCACCGTGATCACGCCCTTTCCCGGCGCCGATCCGGCCCGTGTCGAAGCGCTGGTGACCGAAAAGATCGAGGCCGAGTTGCGCGAGATCTCCGAGATCGACCGCATCGACTCGGTCTCGCGCACCGGGATTTCCTCGGTGCAGATCGAGCTGTCCCAGATCCTGCCCGATGATCGCATCGAGCAAGTCTGGTCCGAGATCCGCGATGCCTTGGGCGATGCCGCGCGCGAGTTTCCCGCAGGCGCCGCCGAACCCGCCTTCGACAACGACCGCACCAGCGCCTACACCCTGATCGCCTCGATCGCGCCTCGCGAAGGCCGCGCCGTGCCCGAAGCGGTGCTGGGGCGCTATGCCGAGGCGTTGCAAAACCGCCTGCGCCAAGTCCCTGAGACCCGCCTGGTCGATCTCTACGGCGCCCCCGAAGAAGAGATCCGCGTCAGCGCCGATCCCGAACGCATAAGCGCTCTCGGCCTCACCATGGCCGATGTCGCCCGCGCCATCACCGAGGCCGATGCCAAGGTCTCCGCCGGGCGGGTGCGCGGGGGCGAGGCCGATTTCGTCGCCGAGGTCTCGGGCGAGATCCGCCGTCTCGACCGCGTGCGCGAGATCCCGCTCACTGCCGGCTCCGAGGGCCGGGTGCTGCGCGTGGGCGATGTGGCCGAGGTCGCCCGCACCATTGCCGATCCGCCCGCCTCGGTGGCGCTGGTCGAGGGCCAACGCGCCGTGCTCGTGGCAGCGCGCGTTGAGGACGACCGCCAAGTCGACAAATGGGCCGCCAACACCCGCGCCGACATCGACGCGTTTCGCGCCGAGTTGCCTGAGGGCTTGGCGCTGGAGATCGTCTTCGACCAATCGGGCTACACCATCGAGCGCCTCGGCGAGGTTGCCACCAATCTCGCCATCGGCGTCGCCATCGTAGTGGCGGTGCTGTTTGTCAGCATGGGCTGGCGCTCGGCGCTGGTGGTGGGCGCCATGCTGCCGCTCACCTCGCTGCTCTCGCTCCTGATCCTCTCGCGCCTCGGGCTCACCATCCATCAGATGTCGGTCACAGGGCTGGTGGTGGCGCTGGGCCTTTTGGTCGACGCTGCCATCGTCGCCACCGACGAGATCCGCCGCCGCCTGAGCGAAGGTGTCTCGCGCCTCGACGCCGTCGGCGGTGCCGTCAAACGCCTGGCCATCCCGCTCTCGGCCTCGACGCTGACCACCGTGCTGGCGTTTGTCCCCATGGCAGCGTTGCCCGGGCCTGCGGGTGATTTTGTCGGCGCCATCGCGATCTCGGTGATCGTGATGCTGTTCGCCTCGCTGATACTGGCGCTCACGGTGACGCCCGCCATCGCCGGGCGCCTGCTCCCCGACGCCGGGCGCGAAGCGCGGGGCTGGTGGCACCGCGGTATCTCGGGCGGCTGGCTCGGGCGCCGCTTTGCCGACACGCTGAGCCTTGCCATTCGCTGGCCCGTGGCGGCGATGTTTGCCGCGGCCATGCCCGCCATCGTGGGCTTTGCCGCCTTTCCAACGCTGACGGCCCAATTCTTCCCCGGCGTCGAGCGCGATCAGTTCTACATCCAGATCGAGACCGCCGCCGCCACCTCGCTAGCTGAGACTCAGGCCGCTGCTGAGGCCGCCGACGCCCTCCTCAAATCCGATCAAGGTGTGCTGGCCACGCAATGGGTGATCGGACGCGACGCGCCGTCGTTCTACTACAACATGTTGATCAACCGCGACGGCGACCAGGGCTTTGCCGAGGCGCTCGTCACCACCCGCTCGCGCGAGGCGACCGAGGCCGCCATTCCGCGCCTCCAGGCCGCCCTCGATCAAGCCCTGCCCGGCGTGCGCACCCTGGTGCGCGGCCTCAAACAAGGCCCCCCCGTCGCAGCGCCCATCGAGTTGCGCCTGGTCGGCCCCTCGCTCGACCAACTGCGCGCCCTCGGCGAACAGGCGCGCAGGCGGATGCAGGAAGTGCCCGAAGTCACCCACACCCGCGCCAATCTCTCAGGCGGTGCACCCAAACTGGTGTTCCGCCTCGACGAGGACCGCCTGCGCCTGGCCGGCCTCACGCCCTCAGGCGTGGCGCGCCAGATCCAAGCCTACACCGAGGGCGCGCTCGGCGGCTCGCTGATCGAGGGGCCGGAGGAACTGCCGGTGCGCGTGCGCCTCTCCGACACCCGCCGCGCCGACGTGGGCCAGCTAGCCGATCTCACCGTCTTGCCCGAGGGCGCCCAGGCCATGGCGGCGGCAGGCACCTACCCCGGCGTGCCGCTCGCAAGCCTTGGCACCTGGACGCTAGAGCCCGCCCGCGAGGCCATCGCGCGCAAGGACGGCGAGCGCGTCAATACCGTGCAAGCCTTCATTCTGCACGGCATCCTACCCGAAGAGGCGCTCGCCCGGCTGCGCGAGACGCTAGCCGCCGATCCGATCCCGCTCCCCCCCGGCTACCGCATCGAATGGGGCGGCGAGACGGATGCGCGCGGCGAGACCATCAACAACCTGCTCTCGGTGGTGGGGCTGGTGGTAGCCGCCTCGGTCGCCACCATCGTGCTTACCTTCAACGCCTGGCGGCTCTCGGCGGTGACGGGGGTGGTGGCGATCCTCTCCATGGGGCTCAGCATCCTGGCGCTGGCCGTCTTTCGCTATCCCTTCGGCATCCAGGCGCTGATTGGCGTGATCGGGGCCATCGGCGTCTCGATCAACGCCGCCATCATCATCCTGACCGCGCTCCAAGAGGACGACGCCGCCGCACGCGGCCAGCCCGAGGCGATCCGCGCCGTGGTGTTGCAGTCGAGCCGACATATCCTCTCGACCACTGTCACCACCTTTGGCGGCTTCTTGCCGTTGATCCTGGCCGGGGGGGGCTTTTGGCCGCCCTTTGCCATGGCGATTGCGGGGGGGGTGCTGCTCTCGGCCATCGTCTCGTTCTATTTCGTGCCAGCGGCCTATGCGCTGCTCACGCCGCGGCGCGAGGCCGAGCCGGCGTATGAGGCACCGCCACAGCCCAGCCGGCCACTGCGCCTCATGTTGGGGCGCCATCGCACCCCCGCCCGCTGGCAGCAAGCCGCCGAGTAAGCGACACGCGGCAGCGCTTGGTTAGGGCGCGCGTGTCTCTTGGCGTGTCGGGTTCGCCCGGCATGGCCCGGCATTCTGCTGTGTCGCGGCTCTCGCGCCAGTTGGTGTTTCCCCCTGCTCTGAAATCGCTCTACCCTTGCCAAGCCAGCCCCACAGACCCGATGCGGAGCCAGCCCGAGCGCAAACCCGTTATGCCCAGGGAGGTCTTGCCATGTCCCATCCCGCTTACCCCCACCAAGCGCAGGCCGATCTGCCCGGCGTTGGCTTTGCCGCGATGCGCCAGCTGATCTTGGCAGAGGCCCAATCCGCCAAGCTTGCCGTCCTCGAAGACAGCGAAGGCCACCTGACCGTGGAGACCGCCCATGGCCTGATCGGTCTGCGCCCCGGAGCGGCGACTGAGGCTGCGGGCATGGTGGCAGCACGCGATCCGCGCTGGCTGTTTATCCTAAAGGGCGCTGTGATCCAGCAGATGCGCCAGGCCTTGCCCGCCGTGGCTGAGGCGATGCGCTGGTCCGACGGCGATGTCGCGGGCACGCTGCCGCCCAATTTTCAGTTCGTGCGCGTGGTCGAGGTGACAGCCCTCGGCCCGGTGTTTTTGCGGGTCACGCTGGAGGGCGAGGATCTGTCCAGCTACGGCGATGCCTCGATCCATTTCCGTCTGCTCCAGCCGCCCAAGGACACCACCATCGAGCCCGAGTGGCCCAGCGTGGCCCCCAACGGCTCGACACGCTGGCCCGAGGGCCCTGGTGCACCGCACAAACCCGTCTACACCGTGCGCGCGGTCGATCATCGGGCCAACCGGCTGGTCACCGATGTGTTTTTGCACGATGGCGGGCGCACCACGGCGTGGGCGCAGGAGGTGATGGCGGGCGGGCGCGAGCGCACCGTGGTTGGGTTGGTTGGGCCATTGGGGGGTGGGCTGCTGGCGGCGGAGCGGGTGTTTCTGGCCAGCGACGAGACCGGCTTTCCCGCCGCGGCACGCCTGTTGGAGAACTTGCCCGAGGGCGCGTCGGGCACCGTGTTGCTGGAGGCCGAGGAGGGCGCGGACTGCGCCTATCCCATTGAGGCACCTGCTGGGTTCTCAGTGCGCTGGCTGGCGCGCGCGCGTGGCGAGCGCCTGGGCGAGGCGGCGCTGGCTGCCTTGCCCGGCCATCTGGACGGCACGGTCTGGTTTGCCGGTAAAAAGTGCGAGGCCCGGCAGCTGCGCGAGGCGGCCAAGGCGGCGGGACTGCCAGCCGATCGGACACGCATCTCGGGGTTTTGGACGGCGCCTTCCTGAGCGTGGGGCGTTGGGGAGGCGCGGGCTGTCGCCAGTTACTTTTGCAAATCATTCGCATGAGCATTGACATCGCCCCGCCCCAACGTAAATCTCTTAGCAATTGCACACCGTCGCAGTGGCCAAGCCAGAGATCTGCCCCATGCCCCAGACCCCATACCGCCCCAACAGACGCGCCATGCTCGGCGGCGCCCTTGCCCTGGCTGCTGCCGGGCCCGTCGCCGTGCGCGCCGCCACCCCGCTCAATGTCGTCACCACCACCGCCATGATCGCTGACGCCGTGCGCGCCGTGGGCGGGGCGGAGGTCGCGGTCGAGGCGCTGATGGGGCCGGGCGTCGACCCCCATGCCTATCGCCAGACCCGCTCGGATATCGCCGCCATGGCGGGTGCCGATCTGGTGCTCTGGCATGGGCTGTTCCTGGAAGCGCAGATGATCGAGTTCTTCGAGCGTCTGGCCGAGAACACCCCTGTCGTGCCCGTGGCCGAAGCACTGCCGAGCGACAGCCTGATCGCCCATGACGACTATGAGGCCCAATCCGACCCCCATGTCTGGATGGACCCGCGGCTTTGGTCGGGCGTGGTCGAGCGCGTGCGCGGCGTCCTCACCGAGGCCCGCCCCGACGCGCGCGCGGCCTTTGCCGCCAATGCCGAGGCCCACCAAGCCGAGATCGCCGCCCTGGCCGCGTATGCCGACACCGTGCTCGCCAGCGTGCCCGAGCGCGCGCGCGTGCTGGTCAGCGCCCATGACGCCTTCAATTACTTCGGTCGCGCCTATGGCTATGAGGTGCTCGGCATCCAAGGCATCTCCACTGAGAGCGAGGCCGGACTGGTGCGCATTCGCGAACTGGTCGATCTTCTGGTCGTGCGCGGCATCGGTGCTGTCTTTGTCGAAAGCTCGGTCTCAGCGCGCAACGTGCAAGCCCTCATCGAAGGGGCCGCAGCCCAAGGCCACACCGTTGCCATCGGCGGCGAGCTGTACTCCGACGCCATGGGCGCGCCGGGCAGCTACGAGGGCACCTACCTCGGCATGATCGATCACAACGTCACCACCATCGCCCGCGCGCTCGGCGGCGAGGCCCCTGCCGGTGGGCGCCTCGGTGCCCTGGCGAGCTGAGCCAGGAGCGCACGCCCATGTCCCCCCTCGAACTCGCCGCAAGCGACGGCCAGCGCCTCGCCCCGCCCGCCCCCGATCCGGCGGTACCGCTCGATGTGCGCGGGCTGACCGTCTCCTATGCGGCAAAACCGGCGCTGTTTTCGGTCGATCTGCGGCTGGAGCCCGGCCGCATGACCGCCATCGTCGGCCCCAACGGCGCTGGTAAATCGACGCTGCTCAAGGCCGTGCTCGCCATCGCGCCCAAGGTCTCGGGGCAGATACACGTCTTTGGCCAGCCGCTGGCCAAGGCGCGCGCGCGCGTGGCCTATGTGCCCCAGCGCGCCAGCGTCGACTGGGATTTCCCGACCCGTGCCCTGGATGTGGTGGCCATGGGGCTCTACCGCGATCTCGGGCTACTGGGACGCTTCAAGGCCCGCCACAACGCCCGCGCCCTGGCCTGCCTGGAGCGCGTCGGCATGGCCGAGTTTGCCGAGCGCCAGATCGGCCAGCTCTCGGGCGGCCAACAGCAGCGCGTGTTCCTGGCGCGCGCTTTGGCCCAGAATGCCGATCTCTATCTCCTCGACGAGCCCTTCGCCGGTGTCGATGCCGCCACCGAGCGCACCATCATCGCCGTGCTCAAGGAGTTGCGCGCCGAGGGGCGCACCGTGGTCGCCGTCCACCACGACCTCGCCACCGTTGCCGAGTATTTCGACGATGTGGTGCTGATCAACGTGCGCGCCGTGGCACAAGGGCCGGTGGCAAGCACCTTCACCGCCGCCAATCTGCAAGCGACCTACGGCGGGCGTCTGGCTGCCACCCATATCGACCGCCTCGATCTTGCCGTTGGCTGAGGCAGCCCCATGCTCCTCGACGCGCTGACGCTGCAAGCGGGCTACAACGCGGCCCTGGTGGCGGTGGGTGCGGGGCTGCTCGGCGCGGCCTCTGGGGCGGCGGGCACGTTTTTGTTTCTGCGCAAACGCGCGCTGGTGGCCGATGCCGTGGCCCACGCCACGCTGCCCGGCATCGCGCTGGCCTTTATTCTGGCCGTCGCGCTCGGGGGTGATGGACGCGCCCTGCCCGTCCTCCTGGCCGGCTCGGCGGTAAGTGCGGCGCTCGGCTTGGTCACCGTCGAGTGGATCGCACGCCACACCCGCCTCAGCGAAGACGCAGCCATCGGCGCCGTACTGTCGGTGTTTTTCGGCGTTGGTGTGGTGTTGCTGACCGTGATCCAGTCCATGGCGGATGGGCGCCAGGCCGGGCTCGAAGACTTTTTGCTCGGCGCCACGGCGGGCATGGTGTTCCAAGACGCCCTACTCATCGCCGCTGGCGGCACGCTGACCGCCCTCGCCATCCTGATCCTGCGCCGCCCGATGACGCTGGTCGCCTTTGACGCCGACTACGCCGCAGCCTCGGGCGTGAACGTGGCGCGTATCGATCTGGCGATGATGGCGCTGGTCATGGCGGTCACGGTGGTCGGGCTTAAGATCGTCGGGCTGATCCTGATCGTGGCACTGCTGATCATTCCCGCCGTCACCGCCCGCTTTTGGACCGAGCGCACCGAGGGCGTGCTCTGGATCGCAGCGCTTCTCGGTGGGCTCTCGGGCTATCTCGGCGCTGCGCTCTCAGCCTCGGCGCCGGCGCTGCCCACTGGTCCCATCGTCGTGCTGACGGCGAGTGCGTTGTTTGCGCTCTCGCTCCTGATCGCGCCGCGCCGTGGGGTGCTGGCGGCGCTCCTGCGCCATCGCCGGTTTCAGACCGACGTCCACCGCCGCCAGGGGCTGCTGGCATTGGCCCGCGGCGAGGCGATCCACGACCCGCTTAC
This sequence comes from Pseudomonadota bacterium, assembly GCA_038750185.1. Taxonomy (GTDB): domain Bacteria; phylum Pseudomonadota; class Alphaproteobacteria; order Rhodobacterales; family Rhodobacteraceae; genus Thermohalobaculum. Next base: position 1,939 of record JBCDHK010000126.1, on the reverse strand, counting down.
CCTGCGCGTGCTCACGCGTGCCAAGCTGATCCGCCCCGACGGCGTCGCCACCGCCGATGGCCAAGCCCAAGCCGCCAAAGCCGTGCACGATGAAGCCCGCTGGGCCCTGGTGCGCGCCAACCCCGATAGCTTCCCAGACAGCCCCGGCGGCGCTCTGTCCGGGGTATCGGGGCGCTACGACGGCCTCACCTCCATCGAAACCCTGCTCACCGCCGACGAAATCGCCGAGATCGACCGCCGTCTCGCCCCACCCCAGGGCGTACGCTGATGGGGGCTGGGTTTGTCCAACTGTCACTGACGCCGATCCTGATCGGGGTGCTCGCGGCTATCGCCTGTGCGCTGCCCGGCAATTTCCTGCTGTTGCGCCGCCAGGCCCTGATCGGCGATGCCATCAGCCATGTCGTGTTGCCCGGCATTGTGGTGGGGTTTCTCGTCTCCGGTGCGCTCACCAGCCTCAGCATGATGGCAGGCGCCGCTGCCGCCTCGCTGATTGCCGTGGCGCTGATCGAGGCGATCCGCCGCTTAGGCCGCATCGACGCCGGCGCGGCCATGGGGGTGGTGTTTACGACGCTCTTTGCCCTGGGCGTACTGTTGCTCGAACAGACCGGCAGCGCCAATGTCCACCTCGATGTCGATCATGCGCTGATGGGCAATCTGGAGAGCCTGATCTGGTTTTCCGCCGATGGCTGGGGCTCGCTGCTCGATCCCGATGCGCTGGCTGGACTGCCCGTCGAATTGCCGCGCTTGGCGGTGGTGACGGCGCTGGTCGTGCTCTTGACCGTGGTCTTCTGGCGCCCGCTCACCATCGCCACTTTCGACGAAGGGTTTGGCCAAGCGCTCGGCCTGCCGACGGGGGTGATCGGTTTTGGCTTGGTTGCTGTGGCGGCGCTGGCGGCGGTGGCGGCGTTCGATGCTGTCGGCTCGATCATCGTCATCGCCATGTTCATCTGTCCGCCTGCCGCGGCACGGCTCATGACCGAACGCTTGGTGCATCAGGTGTGGTGGAGCGTGGCTTTTGCTGCGCTCTCGGCGGTGGCAGGCTATGGACTTGCGGGCTATGGGCCGCTTTGGCTTGGACTGGGCGATGCGGTGAGCGCTGCCGGGATGATCGCCACCGTCTCGGGCGCGATCCTGGGGTTGGCGTGTCTTTTCGCGCCTCACCGCAAGCGCAGCGGTGGTGCCCGTGGTCGCGGCTGAGCGTCAGCGCAGCGCCGGCTCTTTAGGCGGAGGCCCCATTTTCAGGCGTCTCGACCTCCCCCAGCGACACGCCAGCCGCGGCCATGCGGGCGACCAGGGCATGCAACTCATCACGCAGGTCCGCCAGCGCGCCCCCGCTCAGCCCCGTGCGGCACTCGACGATCGACTGCACAGCCGCAGCGCGATGCTCCAGCGTGCGCCCGTTCTCGGTCAAGTGGATGCTGAGACGGCGCCGGTCCTGCGGATCGCGCACCCGGCGCACGAAACCAGCAGCCTCCAAACGATCGAGCAGCGGTGTGAGCGCATTGTTGCCAAGGTGCAAGCGCGTGGCGATCTCGCCGGCGGGGCGATTGCCATCCTGCCAGAGCACCAGCATGACCAGATATTGCGGATAGGTCAGCCCGATCTCGGCCAGGAGTGGGCGATAGGCGCGCACCACCGCGTTGGTGGCGGCGTAAAGGCCAAAGCAGAGCTGATCGTCGAGGCGTAACACCGCGCCTTCGTCGAGCGCGTTCTTTGCCGGCGTTGCGGTTTCGGGCGGCGGGGTGCTGTGGTTTGCCATTCGGATCACTCCCACGGGCATTGACGAGTTCGGGCGCCGTCGAGGGCGGCTTGTGCTGGCAACGGTTTGGCGTCGGGTGTGTGGCTGCGTCAGTGCGCACCGTCACCGGCGTCGAAGAGTTTTCAATCCGAGCTTGCACATCACGCCTGTACGTGGGCGATCAGCGCGCCATTACAAGAG
>JBCDHK010000125.1:0-9509 GCA_038750185.1 Pseudomonadota bacterium | reverse complement strand
GTTGAGCACCTCGCCCCAGTAGTTGGTCGGGATGCCGCCCATATTGTAGTGCACCGTGGGCAGCACCGGGATCGGCTCCTTGGTGACGTCGACGCCGGCGAAGACACGCGCCGATTCGGAGATGCCGGGCAGGCGCAGGGCAAGCTGCTCGGGCGGCAGGTGGTTGAGGTGGAGATGGATGTGATCGCCATCCTTGCCCACGCCGCGCCCGTCGCGGATTTCCATGGTCATGCAGCGCGAGACCACATCGCGCGAGGCGAGATCCTTGTAGGTCGGCGCATAGCGCTCCATGAAGCGCTCGCCCTCAGAGTTGGTGAGGTAGCCGCCCTCGCCGCGTGCGCCCTCGGTGATGAGGCAGCCCGCACCGTAGATGCCGGTGGGGTGGAACTGGACGAACTCCATGTCCTGGAGCGGCAGGCCGGCGCGTGCGACCATGCCGTTGCCATCCCCCGTGCAGGTGTGGGCCGAGGTGCAAGAGAAATAGGCGCGCCCGTAGCCGCCGGTGGCGAGCACGACCATCTTGGAGGAGAACCGATGCAGCGTGCCGTCGTCGAGCTTCCAGGCGATGAGACCGGTGCAGGCGCCGTCGTCGTCCATGATCAGATCGAGGGCGAAGTACTCGATGAAAAACTCGGTGTTCTCTTTCAGCGCTTGCCCATAGAGGGTGTGCAAGATGGCGTGGCCGGTACGATCCGCCGCCGCACAGGTGCGCTGCACCGGCGGGCCCTCGCCGTACTCGGTGGTGTGGCCGCCGAAGGGACGCTGGTAGATGGTGCCCTCCTCGTTGCGCGAAAACGGCACGCCGTAGTGCTCAAGCTCCAGCACCGCCTCGGGGGCGTGGCGGGCGAGGTATTCCATGGCGTCCATGTCGCCCAGCCAGTCCGAGCCTTTGATGGTGTCATACATGTGCCAGCGCCACTCGTCGGGGCCCATGTTGGAGAGCGAGGCCGCGATGCCGCCTTGGGCGGCGACGGTGTGCGAGCGGGTCGGGAACACCTTAGTCACGCAGGCGGTCTTCAGGCCACGCTCTGCCATGCCGAGGGCCGCGCGCAAACCGGCGCCGCCTGCGCCGACGACGACGGCGTCGTATTCGTGGTCGATCAGGTCATAGGCAGCCATGATAGGCCCTCCAGTATTGGCTTTGGCGCGAGGCGCGCGCCTTCGCTCGGTCTCAGCCGGTAAAGGCGATCTTCAGCACGGCGAACACGCCGGCGAACCCCAGGACGAAGCACAAGAATACGTTGCCGAGCAACGCCACCGTGCGCCAGCCCCGATGATGGATGTAATCTTCAATCACAACCTGCAACCCTTGCGCATGATGATGAAACGTCACAGCCAGAAACAAGGCCGCAACGATAGCATGGAAGGGATGCGAGTAGAGCGCGATCACACCCTCATAGCCGTCGCCCAAGGCGCCGACAAAGGGGATGGCGAACAAAAACGTCAGCGGGATCAACGCCACCGAGGTGATGCGCTGGGCCCACCAGTGGTGAGTGCCCGAGTGGCCCGTGCCGTAGCCGCGGACCGTCGCTTTGGGGGTGCGAAAGGCCATGGGTCTCTCCTCAGGCAAACAACAACAAGCCAGCCGTGGCCGCAAACGACGCCGCCACCACCGCATAGCCCGAGCGGCGGGCATTATCGAGGTTGAAGCCAAACCCCATGTCCCAAGCCAAGTGACGGATGCCATTGGCGGTGTGGTACATCAAGGCCCAGGCCGAGCCGACCAACACCAGAATGCCAAACCACGAGGTCAGCACCCCATCGGCCAGCGCAAAGGCCTCGGGCCCGGTTGCCGCCGCCAGAAACCACCACACCACCAGCATCGCCCCCAGCGTCAATGCGCATCCGGTGACGCGGTGGAGGATCGAGAGCACCGAGGTGTATTGCGGTTTGTAGATGGTCAGATGCGGAGAGAGGGGACGGTTGCCCCGGTTGACGTCGGCCATGGCTTAGATCTCGCTGGTTTGCAGATGTCCGGGTGAAATTAAACTGCGCACCCTCACTCTGCCACGCCGAAATTGCCGCACCGCCACATAGTTTGTGCATACCACGGTGGCGGTCTGAATTCGCTGTGCAGTTGACGGGCTCGTTCGCAGGTGCAAACGTCGCGCCAAGAGATTGTTAACCCGGAGCCTCAGAATGAACCGTCTGATCGCCGCCGCCCTAGTCGCCAGCGTCGCCTCTCCCGCCCTTGCCGATCTGCGCATCTGCGTCGAGGGCGCCTATCCGCCATTCTCCCAGACCACGGCCACGGGCGAGGTGGTGGGCTTTGATATCGACATCACCAACGCGCTCTGCGCCGAGATGGGCGAGAGCTGCGAGATGGTCGCCACCGAATGGGACGGCATCATTCCGGCCCTCCTTGAACGCAAATGTGATGCCATCGTCGCCTCGATGTCGATCACCGAGGACCGCATGAAGGTGATCGACTTCACCAACAAGTACTACCAGACCCCGGCCAAGTTTGCCGCCGCCGTCGATGCGGGGCTGGTCGATACCCCCGAGGGTCTGGCCGGCAAAACCATCGGCATCCAGCGCGGCACCATCCACCAGGACTTCCTGGAGGCCGAATTCCCCGACGTCGAGCTGAAACTCTACGCCACCCAGGACGAAGCCTATCTCGATCTGCAAGCCGGGCGCGTCGATGCGGTGATGGCCGACAGCACCGCCATCAACGACGGCTTTCTGGAGACCGAAGCGGGCGAGGGCTTTGCCTTTTTCGGCGGCGACTACTCGATCCCCAAGTACCACGGCCAAGGGGCGGGCATCGGCCTGCGCAAGGGCTCGGATGAGTTGAAAGCCGCTCTCAACGCCGCCATCGAGGCGATCCGTGCCAACGGCACTTACCAAGAGATCAACGCCAAGTATTTCGACTTCGACATCTACGGCGGCTGAGGCCGTAGAGGGGCGCGCGCCGATGGAAAACCTCCTCGAATACGCGCCGCTCCTGGCGGGGGGCGCGCTGACCACCATCGCGCTCGCCCTGTTCTCGCTCGCGCTCGCCACCGTGCTCGGGGCGGGGGGCGCGGCGCTCAAACTGGCACCCGGGCGGATCGGGCGCGGTGTGGCTTTTCTCTACACCACGCTGGTGCGTGGAGTGCCCGATCTGGTGCTGATCCTCTTGATCTATTTCGGCGGACAGCGCCTCATCAACGATCTCGGCGCGCTGGTCGATGCGCCCTACATCGAGGTGTCCAAGTTCTGGGCCGGGGTCGCGGCCATCGGCTTTATCTACGGCGCTTATCTCAGCGAAACCTTCCGCGGCGCCTATCTCGGCGTGCCGCGCGGCCAGGGTGAGGCGGCCTATGCGCTCGGCCTGTCGCGGCTCAGGGTGCTGCTCCTCGTCACCGGGCCGCAGGTGGTGCGCCTGGCGCTGCCCGGCTATGCCAACGTCTGGATGGTGCTGGTCAAATCCACTGCTGTGGTCTCGGTGATCGGGCTTCAGGATCTGGTCGGCCTCGCCGACAAGGCCGGCAAAGCGACGCGCGAGCCGTTTCTGTTTTTCCTGGCCGTGATCGTGGTCTATCTGGCGATCACCTCGGCCTCCAACTGGGCCTTTGCCCGCCTCGAAGCCCGCGTCAATCGGGGGCAAATGGCATGAACCTCCAGATCATCCTCGACGACTGGCAGATGTTCGCCTACGGCGCCTGGATCACGCTGCACCTCACCTTTCTCTCCCTGATCATCGGGTTTTGCATTGCGCTGCCCTCGGCCCTCGCGCTCTACCGCGGTGCACGCGCCGCGCCGCTCATCCGCGTCTATGTCTATGTGTTTCGCGGCACGCCGCTGATCGTGCAGACCTACCTGCTCTACTACGGCCTGGCCCAGTTCGAGTGGGTGCGCGAGAGCCTCCTCTGGGTCGTGCTGCGCGAAGCTTGGTGGTGTGCGCTGATCGCGTTCTCGCTCAACGCCGGGGCCTATGCCACCGAGATCATCCGCGGGGCGCTGGTCGCCACCCCCCGCGGCGAGAGCGAGGCCGGGCGCGCTTTGGGCCTGTCCGAGCCCCAAGTGACGCGGTTGGTGCTGCTGCCCTCGGCGCTGCGCCGCGCGCTGCCCCAATACGGTAACGAAGTGGTCTTCATGCTGCACGGTTCGGTGGTGGCCAGCGTCATCACCATCCAGGACATCCTGGGCGCCGGGCGCACGCTCAATGCCCGCCATTACGTGGCCTATGAGGGCTTTATCACCGCGGCGGTCCTCTACATGGCGATCACCTTCGTTATCGTGGCGGTGTTTCGCCAGATCGAGCGCCGCTATCTGCGCCATCTCGCCTTGCCGAGCACCGACAAAGCCACCACGCCCGCCAAAGGCATCCTCGCCACGCCGGGTCCGGTGACTGCACGATGAGGCGCGCTGGAGCGGCGCTGGCCCTGGCGGTGGTGCTCTTGGCAGCGCCTGCGCGCGCGGCCCCGGCGCCCGAGTGCCTGCTGCCGCTGCTCCTGAGCGAACTCCAAGCCAAACGCGCCTTCCACAGCGAGTTGGCCACCTTGCTGGCTGCTGTCGCCCCCGAACACCTCAGTCTCACGCGCCTCTCGGCCCAGACCCAGATCGCCCTGGCCGAACGCCGCTTGATGCGCGCCACAGCGCTGCTCGACCGCGACCCAAACCGCCTCGCCACCCCCGCAGCCCTCGCCGCGATCGCCTGGACCGAGCGCGATGAGAGCGCCCTCCAGCGAGACAGCCGAGAGTACCGTCTGCTCTCCGAGCGCACCAACGCCCTCGCCGCCGCCAACGACACCGATCCCCGCTGGCCCGCCCTGCAAACCGCCTACCGCGAACGCCTGCGCCAGGAACCTACCCACAAAGCGCTGCTCAAGCTGTTCGCCGCCGAGATGCAAGCCATCGCCGCGCGTATCGAAGCCTGCTTTGACTAAAGCGATTTCAAAGGAGGTGACACCACCGACTGACTCGGAAATCGCGGCAGAACAGTCGCGCGATTTCAAAGGAGGTGGGCACACCGACTGCCTCGGAAATCGCGGCAGCGTGATAGTCCCTGGCCTTGCGTGTGAACCGACGTTGACACCAAACCCAACAGCCCGCGACCGCAAACCGGCTTGATCGGTCGCGGCCAAACCGGTTGGCTGGGCCAAGCGGCACCACCGCCGCCTCCCGTCGATCCGAGCCGCAGGAGACTGCACCCATGTCCGCACTTCGCGCCCTCGCCGCCGCGCTGGCGCTTGCCATGGCCCTGCTTGCCGTCACCGCTGTCGCGCAGAGCCCGGCTTCCCTGGCCACCACGAGCGCTGACGCCCCCGCAGATCTCGACAGCCAAGAGGCCGTGCGCGACATGGTCGCCCGCCTCTCGGATGCCGAAGTGCGCGCACTGTTGCTCGAACGCCTCGACGCCGTCGCCGCCGACAAGGCCGCCGAGACCGCCGACATCGCAGCCCTCGCCATGACCCTGGACAGCGCCGCCACGGGCTTTGGCGCCTCGGTCTCGGACGCCGCCCAGCGCCTGCCCGGCATGGCCGAGACCCTGAGCGCCGGCGTGGTACGCTTTTGGGAGCCGCGCGGGCTGGCCGGCACGCTGCATCTGCTGGCCGTGTTGGCGCTCGCACTCGCGCTCGCCTGGCTGAGCGACCGGGTGGGTGCGCGCCTGCTCCGCCCCCAGTTTAGGGCGCTCTGGCGGGCGGATTGGTACGCGCGCACGCCCCTGGGGCGCCTACGCTTGATCGCTGGGCTGGCGGCGGTGGAGACGGCGCAGGCCGCAGCGTTTCTGCTCGGCTTTTGGGCGGCGATCGAGACCTTCGCCCCGCCCGAGCCGATGAGCGGCCTGATCCTGAGCTTCTTTCTGTGGGGGCCGGTGTTCCTGGTGCGCGCCACGGCGGTGCCCTTGCGCGTTTTGCTCACGGCCAACGGCCAGGGCCTGCGCCTGGTCAACGTCAGCGATGCCGAGGCGGCGTTTCTCGAACGCGCGCTGCTGATCTTTGCCGCCTTGGTTGGGCTGCGCGACTATGCGCTGGCGTTCTTTGGCGGCCACGGTGTGCCGCTGGCCGAGGCGCGGCTGGGCTTTTGGCTCTCGGTCTTGATGTATCTCTGGCTGATCGGCGTGGTCTGGCAGGCGCGCGCCGCGCTGACGCGCATCGTGATGGGCCATGACGCCGACAAACTCACCCCGGGCGAAGTCAACGTCGCGCGCCTCTACCCCCAGTTCGCCCTGGCGCTGATCGTCGGCTTTTGGGTGTTGGGCGAGACGCTCACCGGCCTGATGCGCTGGGATCTGGTGCTGGGCGGGCGCCTGCCCCTTACCCTGGCCATCCTGATTTTCGCCCCGGGGCTTGACACGCTGATCCGCGGCATGGCCTACCGCGCCGTGCCGCAGATGACGGGCAAGGGCGAGAAGGCCGAAGCCGCGGACGCTGCCTACCGGCGTGGCCTCATTCGGGTCGGGCGCATTCTGGCGCTGGCGGCGGTGGTGGTGTCGCTGGCGGGGCTGTGGAATGTCAGTCTGGCCACCGCCGAGGCGGCGGGCTTTGGCGCGCGCTTTGCCCTGCGTCTGCTCGACACGCTTGGTATCATCGCGAGCGGTTACTTCCTCTGCGAAGTGATCGCACTTTGGGTTAACCGCCGCCTCTCTGGCGAGATTGCCGAGGCCCCCGACGACGCCGAGCGCGATGGCGGGGGTGAGGGCGGCGGTGTCGGCGGCTCGCGCCTCTCGACGGTGCTGCCGCTCATCTCCCTTGCGGCGCAGACTGCCGTGGTGGTGCTGACATTCCTGTTCGCCCTCGCCACCCTCGGCGTCGACACCACGCCGCTCCTGGCCGGTGCTGGTATCGTCGGCCTTGCCGTGGGTTTTGGCGCGCAAAAGCTGGTGGCCGATATCGTCTCGGGGATCTTCTTCCTGATCGACGACGCCTTTCGCACCGGCGAATATGTCGAGGTCGAGGGCACCTTCGGCACGGTGGAGAAGATCTCGGTCCGTTCGCTGCAACTGCGCCACCACGAAGGCCCGGTCCACACCATCCCGTTCTCCGACATCCCGCGCCTGACCAACTACTCGCGCGACTGGGTGATCATGAAGCTGCGCTTTACCGTGCCCTTTGAGACCGATCTGATGAAGGTGAAGAAGCTCTTCAAACAGATCGGGCGCGAGATGCTGGAGCAGCCCCAGTTCGCCGATGACTTCCTCCAGCCGTTCAAGAGTCAGGGTGTGCTCGAAGTCGATGACGTCGGGCTGGTGGTGCGCGGCAAGTTCATGGCCAAGCCAGGGCGGCAGTGGGTGCTGCGCAAGGAGATTTTCGCGCGGGTACAGAAGGCTTTCGAGGAAAACGGTATCCAGTTCGCCCGGCGCGAGGTGCGTGTGCAGATCGGCGGCGCGGGGGCCGAGCGCCTGAGCGAGGACGACCGCGAAGCCCTGGCCGGTGCCGCAGCCGAAGCGGCGAGCCCCCCGCGCGCTATTCCGGGGGCTGGGGCGTGAGGGGGGGCGTGTCCGCCGCCTCTGCCTCCGCCTCGGCGCGGCGCGGCGGCGACCAGGCGCTGTCGCTACTGCCGGTGTAGCGGCGGTCGTCGGCACGCAGCGATTCCTGTTGGGCAGCCAGTACTTCGCGGGCGCGCGCCACATAGGCCGTGTTGCGGTGAAGCGGCACGTCGCGGACATGCAAGCCTGCCAGTTCGGCCAACGCTTCGCGGTCGGCAGCCACAAAACGTTGCGCCTGCCGCTCGGCCTCGAAGGGGTGCAGGCCGAGCGCCTCGAAGGCCGAGCGCCCGGCGCGCACGCTCGAATCGAAGGTCTCGCGCACGATGTCGCGACAGCCCGCGGCATAGAGTTCGTAGACGTGGTTGCGGTCGACCGCACGGGCAAGCACATGGACATGCGGGTGGTGGTGGACGACATGGCGCACCAGTTCGGTGATGCGCTCGCGCTCGTCGATGGCGACCACGATGAGGGCTGCACGCTCGATCCCCGCCGCTTGGAGCAGATCGGGGCGGGTGGCATCGCCGAAATAGGCGCGGATGCCAAAGGCGCGCAGTGCCTCCAACTGGGCCGAGCTATAGTCGAGCACCACGGTCTCAAAGCCCGCTCCGCGCAGCATGCGGTTGACGATACCGCCGAAACGTCCGTGGCCTGCGACGATCACCGGCGCCTCGGCGTCGATGGTATCGGGCTCGGCGCGCTGGTCCTCGGCAAAGCGCGGGGCGATCAGGCGGTCGTAGAGGATGAAGAGGGCAGGGCTCGCCAGCATGGAGAGCGCGGTCACGAGCAACAGGCGGTCGGCCAGCGCCTCGGGCAACACTGAGTTGGCCAGCGCAAACGAGATCAGCACAAAGCCGAACTCGCCCGCTTGGGCAAGCGAGAGCGCAAACAGCCAGCGGTCGCCACCACGGATGGCAAAGGCGCGCGCCAGCATGTAGAGCACACCGGCTTTGAGCGCCATCAGTGCCAGGGTCAGGGCCAGGATGGTGATGGCTTCGGCGGCGAGCAGGCCAAAATCGATCCCAGCGCCGACGGTGATGAAGAAGAGGCCCAGCAGCAGCCCTTTGAACGGGTCGAGATCGCTCTCCAACTCGTGGCGGTATTCGCTGTTGGCCAGCACCACACCCGCCAGAAACGTACCAAGCGCCGGCGAGAGCCCGACCAGCGTCATCAAGAGCGCAATGCCCACCACCAGCATGAGGGCTGCGGCGGTAAACAGCTCACGCGAGCGTGCCCAGCCGATAAAGCGAAAGATCGGGCGGGTGAGCCAGATGCCGCCCAGGATCACGGTTGCGATGGCGGCGACGGTGACGAGCGCCTGCTGCCAGGCGGCCAAGCCTTCGACCAGGCTGAGGCTCGCGTGGCTGTCATGCGCCTCGCCGTGGCTCTCCACCCCAACGCCATGGGCGGCCAGATCGGGCACGGCCAGGAGCGGCAGGATGGCCAGCATGGGGATGACGGCGATGTCCTGGAACAGCAGCACCGAGAACGCGCCCTGGCCGCCGTCCGAGCGCATCAGGCCCTTTTCGTTGAGCGTTTGCAACACGATGGCCGTCGAGGAGGTGACCAGGATAAAGCCCACCGCCAGCGCCGTGGTCCAGTTCTGGCCGAGCGCCATGGCCACGCCCGCCACCGCCAGCGTGGTCAGCGCCACCTGGAGCCCGCCGAGGCCGAGCAAGCGTGCGCGCATCTGCCAAAGGAGGCGGGGCTCCAGTTCGAGCCCGACCAGAAACAGCATCATCACCACGCCGAACTCGGCCACATGCTGGATGGCGATGACATCGACGCCGAGCGCCGAGAGCCCCGGCGCCAGCGCCACGCCGGCCAAGAGATAACCCAGCACCGAGCCGAGCCCGAGGCGCGTGGCGATGGGCACGGCGATCACACTGCCTAGGAGAAACAGAAAGCCGAGCAGCAGGATATCGCCCATCAGCGCGCCTCCAGTTCGGGCAGGCTGTCGTGGGCCAGGGTCTCGGCCTGCTCGGCGGCGTCGAGGTCGAGCCGGTCGTCGCGCAAGGCGCTCAGCAGGCGCGTGTAGCCTTCGACATGGGGGGCTAACCCGCCCTCTCCCGGGGCTGCCAGCGCGCCATAGAGC
>JBCDHK010000124.1:0-9515 GCA_038750185.1 Pseudomonadota bacterium | reverse complement strand
GAGGTGGAGGCAGGTGAGCGGGTAGAGGCGCTGTGGCACGCGCTGCATGGCTCGCAGGGTCGGTCGTGCCTGGACGTCAGCGTGCGGGGCTCGGGGGAGACCGACCCTGAGCGTCATGCGCGGCTGGAGGAAGAGATGGGGCGGTATCGTGCTGCGGCGGGGGATGCGTGGGGGGCTGTGGTGGATGTGGCGGTGATGCATGAGCCGCTCGGCAACGTGCGGTATGCGCGATTCAAGAGCGTGAAGACCGGGTTAGGTGTGATTATGTCTATATTTTAATTGCTTAGGCGATTCTGTTCTTCGCTTGCATCTTGATAAAACACATCAGATTTGAATTGCTAGCATAGCAATAAATCATTCAAGACATTGATAACGCGAGTTTTTATTTTTCAATTTTGATTGCTTTACGTCAGAAAACGCAAATGCTACATCTAGTGCTATCGCGGTCTTATAGCACAACTGATCGTATGCCAGTTCTGAAAGTCTACATCGCCTTGCCGGGCATTTGGGCTCCGTGCTCACCAAGACCGCTCCGCTAACCACTGAGGAGAATAACATGAGGGCGGGCGAGCAAATGAAGATCATCAAAGACAAAATTGCTGATATAGACGAGCAGATCAAGAAGCTTAAAGAAAGGAGATCAGTTTTGGTTGAATTGATTTCCGAGATGTCCGGTGACAAGGCAGGGCAAAAGAAACGGGCTGTCAGGTCAAATGTCAAAGGGGCTGTTCTTGATCTTCTACAGCGCGTTGGAAGTAATGGCTTAAACGCGGCTATAGCTGTTGATATGGCCAAATCTGAATTGGGCCTCAGACTTGATCGTGGCTCAGTCTCCAGTCTGCTAAGCCGGTTCAAACACGATGGAACTGTCTTCTATGACGGTCGAGTATATCGACTGTCTTCATTGAAAGATAATACAGGAGGTGACGACGCGCAATCAGCGTCAGTACATGCCCTCCCCAGAGCCTCGGGTGGCATACCAGAGTGGTAGCTGCTGAGAGGACCGTCCCCTACACCGCATGGATTGGAAGCCGGTGGTGCAGGGGACGGGCAACGTCCACAAGAGGAGACTCCTATGGACAAACGCAGAGGCGCCGATGGTCGGCGCTACATTTTCCGCCCTTGGATCACCACCAGTGATGGCACAAGGATCTGGGCGAAATGGTATGGGAAGCGGGCTTTCCGCATCCCCGTGTCGGAAGATGACGATTTAGGTCATCCACCAAAAAGCCTCGATTGAGGCCTGGCAAAGCGCGGAATCTCCGCGCTTTGCGTCTGCCAGTGGATACAGTGCGTCAGCACCGCCTTGCCGGGACTTCCACCAACAGGGGGATAGTCCCCTTATATGAGCCCGAGGTTAAGCCTAGAATTCCTCAACCGCAAATCCGGCATTGTCAGCCTTCGCGTTTGCGATTTTTGCTTCGTGCATGAGGAGCCAAATCAGGCCATAGCCCAAAGCGCTTGACAGCAGTACAAGTAAAACCATACTCTCTCACTATTCCAGATCGGTGCGCCCAGGGCAGAGATGCCTGCGGGCGTTTGTCGTTTGGGGGCTTGGTTAAGCGTTGGGTTAAGGGGTGTAAGCCGCTGATATTGCAGGGTTTGCGGGTCCTTCCTGGCGGGTTTTGTATACGGGTATGCGAAGCGCATAATTTCCGTAGCTACTGCATCACACTGTAGCTTTGCTGCAACAGTAAGGTGAGGCAACCAGTTGGCATCACAAACCGAAGTCGCGCAGCACCTGGGTTTGACGCGGCAGCGGGTCTCGGAGCTTGTGCGCACCGGCCATTTGCCAGGCGCCCCTCAGGGTAGGCTCAACGTCGATGAGTGCCGCATCGCCTACATCCGGCATTTGCGCGCCGCTGCCAGCAATCGGGTGCAAGACACCGAAGAGGGCCGCGATCTTACCGCAGAACGCACGCGTCTCTCAAAAGAACAGGCGGATCGCCTGGAAATGGAGAATGCAGCAAAGCGCGGCGAGCTTCTGGACAGAAAGTCAGTAGATCACGCCGTAATCAATGCCTTTACGCGGGTTAGAGCGCGAATGCTTGCCGTTCCAAGCAGACTGGCCCCCCAAGTAGCCGCAACAGCAGATCCGTCCGAGGCTTTCTCACTTTTGGAGGCCGCAATACAGGAGGCCCTGCATGAACTGTCGGAAAACGACGTAATTGACGACGCCACAGATCGGGGCGACGTGGTGGGCCGCACTTCGGCCCCCGCCCAAGCTCACGCTCAGTGAATGGGCCGATGCCGAGCGCCGTCTCAGCTCCGAGGCCAGCGCAGAGCCGGGGCGCTGGGCGACAACACGCGCCGAATACCAGCGCGGGATCATGGATGCGCTCACCGATCCGGACACGCCGGTCGTGGTCGTCATGAGCAGCGCTCAGGTTGGTAAGACGGAGGTGATCTTGAACTGCATCGGATACCACGTCGATCAGGACCCCTCGCCAATTCTGCTCGTGCAGCCGACGGCAGAGATGGCCAGCGCGTTCAGCACCGACCGGCTGGCCCCCATGGTGCGCGACACCCCCGCGCTCAGCGGCAAGATTGCAGACCCGAAGTCGCGGGCGAGCGGCAACACGATCCTGCACAAGGAATTCCCCGGCGGCCATATCACCATGATCGGGGCCAACGCCCCCTCGGCCCTGGCCTCGCGCCCGATTCGCATCGCGCTCATGGACGAGGTTGATCGCTACCCTGCCTCGGCTGGCACCGAGGGCGATCCGGTCAATCTGGCCCGCAAGCGCACCACGACGTTCTGGAACCGCAAGGCGGTGCTGGTCAGCACGCCGACCATCAAGGGCAAGAGCCGGATCGAACAGGCATTCGCGCGCAGCGACCGGCGTGAGTTTCATGTGCCCTGTCCAGATTGCGGCCACGAGCAGGTTTTGCGCTGGTCCGGCGTCCGATGGCCAGAGGGGAAGCCGGAGGGAGCGGAATATTGCTGCTCTGAATGCGGGTCTCTCTGGTCTGACGCGGCACGCTGGAAGGCCATCCGCAACGGGCGCTGGATCGCTCAGGGGCCAAGCAATGGCATCGCCGGCTTCCACCTCTCGGAGCTTTACAGCCCCTGGGTGCGGCTGGCCGATACCGCACTGGCGTTCATCGAGGCCAAGGGCAACCCGGAACTGCTCAAGACCTGGACCAACACCGCACTCGGCGAGACCTGGGAGGAGATCGGCGACGGCGTCGAGGCGCAGGGGCTTCGCGCGCTGATGGAGCCCTACGGTCCCGAGTCGCTGCCCAACGACATCGTGCTCGCAACGGCTGGCGTCGATGTCCAGGGCGACCGCTTGGAACTCGAAATCGTTGGCTGGGGCAAAGATGAGCGCTCGGCTGGCATTCGATACCTGGTGCTGCCCGGCGATCCAGCCCAGCCCTACGTCTGGCGTCAGTTGGATGAGGCGCTCTCCGAGACCTTCACACGCGAGGACGGCAGAGTCATCCGCATTCATGCAGCGTGCGTGGACAGTGGTGGGCATTTTACGGAGGACGTCTATCGGTTTTGCTCCGAGCGTGCCCGCCGGCGCATCCATGCCATCAAGGGTGACGCGGGTCCTCGTCCGATTTGGTCTGGCCAATCAAGCATGACCACATCGCGCCGGCGGGTGCAGATTGTCGGTGTCGATACCGCCAAGGAAACCGTCTACGCGCGCTGGCAGATCGACTGCCTCGGTCCCGGGTACTGCCGGATCCCTGCCGATCCCGATCTTGGCTACACCGATGAATGGTGCAAGCAAGCAACATCTGAGGTCATCCAGACACGGTACAGCAAGGGGCGCGAGGTCACGTCCTGGGTGTTGCCGAGCGGCAGGCGAAACGAGGCGCTGGACTGCCGCGTCTACGCGACGGCGGCTGTAAAATCCGTCGCCTCACGGCTGAAGGTTGAGCCAGCCTCGCCGCGACCGCGTCCTCGCCCGCAAAACGACTGGCTGGGAGACACCAACGAATGGCTATGACGGACGAGCAACGGCTCGCGGCACTGCGCGAGGCGTACTTCAGCGGCACGGCAGAGGTGCAGATCGACGGGCGGACAATCAAGTACCGCTCCATGTCCGAGATCCAGCGCGCGATCCGGCTTTTGGAGGCGCGCCGTCCCATCGGGGGCATCCGCGTCAGCTACCTAGAGCATGATCGGGGTACCTGAGCCGTGAACCTGTTCGAGCGCACCATCGCCAGTCTCTCGCCCAGCTTGGCCCTGGAGCGCGCCCGCAACCGCCTAGCCCTGGAGGCGACGGCGCGCTACGACGCTGCCACGCGCACCCGGCGCGGCGCCTCGATCAGGGTCTCCCGCGACGATGCCGACGCCGCCTCCCACCGGCGCGACATCATTAGTTTTGCCGCCCGCGACATGATCCGCAACGCCCCCTTCGCGCAGCGCGGCCTGCGGGTGATCCGCTCGAACGTGGTGGGTGACGGCATCATTCCGTCGCTGGCAAACGTCGAGACCGAGGGGGTGTTGCGCGCCTGGGGCCGCTGGGTCGAGCACTTCGACAGCACCGCCATCGACGCGCGCGGTCTGCAAAACCTCTACGGCCTGCAAGGGCTGGTGATGAACGCCGTCTGCTCGGACGGCGAGTGCCTGGTGATCCGGCGCCGCGGCACCCGTGCCATGCCGCTGCAACTGGAGGTGCTGGAGGCAGACTACCTCAACGACTGGCGCGACGGACGCCTGCCCAACGGCAGCATCATCCACCAGGGTATCGAGCGCACCCCAAGCGGCGCCATCGTGGCCTATCACCTCTACAAAGAGCATCCCGGCACGCTCAGGCCTTGGCGCCAGTCATCGTCGTTCATCTCCGAGCGGATTCCGGCCTCGGATGTGGCGCATGTGTTCCGGGTTGATCGCCCCGGCCAGACCCGCGGCGTATCCTGGTTCGCTCCGGTCACCATGAACCTGCAGGATCTGGCCGACTATCAGGACGCGCAACTCGTACGCAACAAAATCGCGGCGTGCTTTGCCATGTTCCGCCGCCGCGACGAAATGGATGGCGAACCCCGCGGCGAGCCGTTCCCGAACAAGGTGCAGCCGGGCGCGATCTACGAATTGCCCCCGGGCGAGAGTGTCGAGGTGGCGACCCCGCCCAGGGTCGATGGCTACAACGAGTTCACCTCGGTCGTGCTGCGCGCCATCGCCGCCGGCCTCGGGATCACCTACGAAGCCCTGGCCGGCGATCTGTCAGGGGTGAACTTCTCGTCCGCCCGGATGGGGCGCATGGAGATGGACCGCAACATTTCCAGTTGGCAGTGGACGCTGCTGATCCCGCAGCTCTGCGACCGGATTGCTCGCTGGGCACTGGAGGCTTGGGCGGTCTCCGACATGCCGTCGCCGCCATCGCGGGCGCGGATTCAGTGGACGCCACCCGCCCGGGTGATCGTCGATCCGAACCGCGAATTCGAAGCGCTCAAGGACCAGGTGCGTTCGGGCTTCACTTCGCGCTCCCAGGTCATCCGTTCGCTCGGGTATGACCCAGAGACGGTCGAGGCAGAGATCGCCCGCGATATGGCGGTCAACGATGAGATGGGCGCGGTGTTCGATACCGACCCGCGTCAGGACAAAGGGCGCCAGGCCGCAGCGTTCGTGCCGGACCAGCCACCCCCGCCAGCGGTAGACGACTAAGAAAGCGACAATCATGGATGACACCAAAGTTCTGGGCTGGCTCGCCCAGCGCCTGCGACCGCTTATGGCCGCGCCCGAGATGGATGTGTCTGAGAGCGGCCTGCAAGGCGCGGATGAGCCCGAAGCCGCTCCCGCTGAGACCAACATAACGCTCTATGGGCCTGTCGGCTTTGTCGAGGACGACGATGACATGTCGGGCATCACCGCGGCCAAGCTGCGCGCAGGCTTGCCCGATGATGGGGCTCCGATCATGCTTCGGGTCAACTCTCCCGGCGGATCCGCCAGTGAAGGCGCGGCCATGCACGCCGTGCTCCGCGAGTACGCTGGCACTGTTCGTGTTCGTGTCGAGGGCGCGGCCTATTCGGCGGCCAGCCTGTTCATCATGGCGGCGGAAGAGATCGTGATGGCCGAAGGCGCGGTCATGATGATCCACGATCCCGCGACGATCACGCTCGGCAATGAGGGCGATCACCTTCGCTCCGTCGCCATGCTGAACACCCTCGCCGAAGAGTACGCCGCCGTCTACGCCGCCCGGATGGGTATCACCACCGTTGAGGCACGCGAGATGATGAAGCGCGAGACCTGGGCTGGCGGGCGCGAAGCCGTGCGGCTCGGCCTCGCGGACCGCGCCGAGGGGGCCAGCGACGATATCCCCATGGCCGCCTCGGTGATCCCGTTTCCCTACGAGCAATACGCCCGAGCCCCGGCAGATCTGGTCGCCATGGCTCGGGCAAAAGGATGGGCGCGCCCCTCGCGCTCTGCACAGGCGGTCGCGACCGCCGCCACAAAGGAGGTCCAGATGGACGCCAAAACCTCGGCGGCAGAAACGCCGCTTGATGTCACCCCCGAGGCCGTCGAGATGAAGGCCGATCCACCTCAGCAGGATGTGCAGTCAGCCCTCGCCGCCGAGCGCCGCCGCGCCGCCGAGATCCGCAAGGCCGGCGAAGCCGCGCAGATGGACGGCGTCATGATCGATCGCATGATTGACAGCGGCGCCACGCTCGCGCACGCCAAGTCGGTGTTTCTCGACGCCTGGATTGCCGCCGACCCGACCAAGGGCGTGGTCAGCACGCCCCCGCCCAACCAGCGCATGCAGATGGGCCGGGACGAGGGCGAGACACGGGTCGAGGCGATCATCGGCGCACTCCACGCGACCATGACCGGCAAAGCGCCCGAAGGTCCGTCCACGCAATATCGCGGCATGACCCTCAAGCGCCTGGCCGCGCATCTGGCGGGCCGGCAGGACTTTGTCACCAGTAACGCAGACCATATTCGTGCGGGCATGACCGCGCGCGGCGTGATCATGGCCGGCGGCCAGCACTCGACGTCTGACTTCGGCTTCCTGACCACGGCGCTGATGAACCGTGCAATGCGCGATGCCTACGAGGCGCGGCCTGGCACTTGGCGGCAAATCTCGCGCCAGCGCACCGCTGCCGACTTCCGCCCGCTCTACAGCGTGCAGGCTGGCCTTGATACCGAGATGCGCAAGGTCAATGAGGCTGGCGAGTACGAAAGTACGGTCATGATCGATAGCGGTGAGCAATACCGCATCATCCGCTATGGGCGTGAGATTGCGCTTACGTTTGAGGCGATCATCACTGACGACATGGGCGGGTTCAACCGCATCCCCGGCGACTTCGCTCGCGGCGCGCTGAACCTGGAAAGCCGAACTTGCTGGGATCTGATCAACACCAACCCCAACTACAGCGACGGCAATGCGGTGTTCTCCGCACCCCACGCCAACCTGGGCACCCCGGGCGCCATCTCGGTCGCCACGGTGGGTGAGGCGTTCGAGCTGATGTATCAGCAGCGCCCCCTCGGTGCCGACCCGGAGGGCTACGACTTCATCGCCGCCCAGCCCGATCTGATGTATGTGCCGCCCGCTTTGCTGACGGTCGCACGCCAGTTCGTCTCGCAGACCACGCCGGACAGCGACGGCAACACCAACCCCTACAAGAACGACATTACCGTCGTTCCCGAGCCGCGTCTCGGGCTGAAGGTGGCTGGTGGCTCGGATACGGCCTTCTACCTGTTCGACAGCCAGTTGCCGACGTTGGAGCACGCGTTCTTGTCGGGCTACGAGGCGCCCTCGGTTGTCTCCGAGGAGGGCATCAACCCCAAGGGTCTCAAAATGACTGCCGAACACAACTTCGGCGCCGTCATCGCCGAGTTCCGCGGCGCCTTCAAGAACGCCGGCGCGTAAGGAGAACCCATCATGGCAACCAACTTCATCAAGCATGGCGAGCGTATCACCGTCACCGCCACCCAAGCTATCGCCTCCGGTGCGGGCGTGCTCACCGGCCTGCTGTTCGGCGTGGCGCAAACCGCCGCCGCCATCGGCGAAGAGGTCGAAATCCACACTTGCGGCGTGTACGATTTGCCCAAGACATCGGCGCAAGCCTGGGCACAAGGGGTGGCGATCTACTGGAACGCGGCGGCTGGTTTGGCCAGCACCGCCTCTCCGGCGGGCAGCGTGTTCATCGGGGTTGCAGCGACGGCGGCTGCCAATCCGTCGTCCACCGGTCGCGTGCGCCTCAACGGCACCGCACCGGCGGCGGTTGAGACCTGATGGTCCTGGCCGGCCCCGCCTTCGCCGCTGGGTTGGACGCGGTGTTCCGCGATCCCAACCTGAGCCTCGCTGCAACCTACACCCCGGCGAACGGCGATCCTTCGTTCCCGGCGCGCCTCGTCCTGCGCCGGGAGGAGGAGCCGCTCTCGTTCGGTGCCGCGCGTATCCTGTCCTCGACGGAGCCGGCCAAGTTCGAGGTCCGCGTGGGCGAGATTGCGGCGCCTGCCGAGGGAGACGTGATCGAACTTGGTGACGGCACCCGGTATATCGTCCAGGGTGCTCCAGTGCGTGATGCAGAGGGGCTGCTCTGGCTGCTGGACACGAGCCCCGCATGAGGGTCGATGTCCAGATCGAGGGCAGCCCGCGCCAGATCCTCGGGCGGCGGTTGCAGGGCACCCAGCGCGGCGTCACCCGGGCGGTGCGCGAGGTCGGCACCCAGCTCAAGGCTGATTGGCGCGCGGCCATTGTTGCGGCGGGGCTCGGGCGGCGGCTGGCCAACAGCGTGCGCAACCGGACCTTCCCCGGGCGCGGCACCAGTCTCGGGGCGGCGGCGTTGGTGTTCTCCAAGGCGCCCGAGATCCTAGGCAGCCAGGCCCGCGGTGCGCGCATCCGCTCCAAGGACGGGTTTTTCCTGGCCGTGCCGACCGACGCCGCGCCCAAGGGGCCGCGCGGCAGCCGTCTCAGCCCCGGCGAGGTCGAGCGCCGTCTCGGCATCCGGCTGCGCTTCGTGTTCCGCCGCGGGCGGCCCTCGCTCTTGGTCGCCGACAATTTTCGCGTCAGCCGCACCGGGCGGGTGCGCCAGAACACCCGCATCGCACGCGGCAAGAAGGGCACCGGCGGGCAGGTGTCGAGCCTCAAGGGGCGCGCGACGGTGGTGATGTTCGTGTTGCTGCCCGAGGTGCGGCTCAAGCCCAAGGTCGATCTGCGCCGCCCGACCGAGCGCGCCCGCCAGCGTCTGCCGCGTCTGATCGGCTTCTACGCCAGCCGGGAGCGGATGCAATGACATCGACCCGCGAGGCGGTGCTGGCGGCGCTCAAGGCCCGTCTCGACACCATTGATGGACCCGACATTTACCGAAACGAGCCGCTGCCGAAGCGCGTGTCGGAGGGCGGCATGCTCGCCCTGTTCGACGGCGACCCCGGTGAGCCCGACGTGCTCATGTCGCCGCTCACCTATCTCTACGAGCACACCGCCGAGATCGAGGTGCTGATCGAGCGCAAGGACAATGCCGAGCGCCAGACGGCTTTCGATGCGTTACTGCGCGCCGTCGCCACCGCCGTGCACGCCGATCGCACGCTGGGCGGTCTCTGCGACTGGATCGAGGCG
>JBCDHK010000123.1:0-9529 GCA_038750185.1 Pseudomonadota bacterium | reverse complement strand
GCTGTAGACTATTGTTTTACCGCGATTTCCTGGTCAGTCGGTGTTTCCACCTCCCTTGAAATCGCTTTACGGCCCGATTGACCCAAACCGCCGGACTGCGGTATGCTACTAATTGTGGGTGCCGGCATGGGCCGGTGGGGAATACGCTGCCGCAGCGAAAGCGTGTGGCAGCAAACGCTGTTAAAGACAGCAACCTTTGATAGCCAAGACGGGCGCAAGCGCGCCCAAATGCCCGATCCCCCGAAACGCCCAGCACGCCAGAGCGCATGAAACCCAGCGCCGGCTCGTTTCGAGGAGAGTGCACCATGACGGACATCGCCGATCAACCAGGGCCGGGTGCAGCCCTCGCACGCCGCCCGCTATCGGGGCTTGCCACCACGCCCAAACTGGCGCTGCCGGTGGCGCTGTTCGTGCTCTCGATGCTGTGTCCGCTGATCATCGACATCGGCGCCTTGCGCATGTCTCCCTACCGGCTCGTGCTGTTGGTCATGGTGTTGCCGTGCTTTTTCGCGGTGTTCTCCGGACGGGCAGGGCGGGTGCGTCCGGCCGATTATGCGATGCTGTTTCTCTACATCTGGTCGGTGATTGCGATCGTGTTTCACCATGGCCTGCTCAGCCAGATCGAGGCGCTGGGGATCTTCTTCGTCGAGACCATCGGGGCCTACATGCTGGGCCGGTTATACATCCGCGACGCGGCGAGCTTTCTGGCGCTGGTGCGGCTGTTGTTTATCACTGTGATGATCATGCTGCCGGTGGCGATCGTCGAAGCGGTCACGGGGCGCAACATCATTATCAGCCTGTTCGAAATGATCGGGCGCAGCTACCGCGAAGCCAACATGGAACAGCGCCTGGGTTTTGACCGGGCGCAGGGTGCTTTTCAGCACCCGATCCTATTCGGCGTCTACTGCGGCGGTGTGATTGCGTTGGCGTATTTCGTGCTGGGCTACGGCAAATCGTTTATCGGCGCGGCTGGTCGGGCTGGGACGGTGTTGCTCGGGGCGCTGTGCTGTTTCTCCTCGGGGCCGATGACGGCCATGGTCGCCCAACTCGGCATCATCGGCTGGAATGTCGTGTTCAAGAGCATCCCCAACCGCTGGTGGATGCTCACCGGTTTTGCCGCCTTCGCCTGGGTGTTCGTCGATATCTTTTCCAACCGCACGCCGCCTGAGGTGTTTATCCACTATTTCGCCCTCAACAGCGGCACCGCCTTCAACCGCATTCTGATCTGGGAGTACGGCTCGAAATCGGTGATGAGCCATCCGCTGCTCGGGCTGGGCTTTAACGATTGGCCGCGCCCTGGCTGGATGAGCGGCAGTATGGACATGTACTGGCTGGTCGTGCCGGTGCGCTATGGGCTGCCGGCGGGTCTGGCGATGGGGTTCGTATTCCTATGGATCTTTCTCAAAGTGGCGCTGCGCAAGGGGTTGGATGCACGGCTCAATGCCTATCGCCTGGGTTATCTCGGCTGCATGCTGGGCTATTTCATGGTCGGCTGGACCGTGCATTTTTGGAATGAAACCTACGTCGTATTCATGATGATCATCGGCGCTGGCGTCTGGTTTCTCGATGCCGACACCCAGCAAAGCGAAGCAGCCCCAGAAGAGCCGGCACGCCGCCCGGTGCGCGGATTGCGCCCTGCTGCGCGCCTGAGCGATGGCGACGAGCCCACTAAGCCCGCCCCCGACCCCGCCGCCGTTGCTGACGACGCCGCTCCTCCAGCTCCTCCGCCCCTCAACCGCGCGCGAAATAGCGCGAGAGGCGCACTTTCCGTTCGAGACCGAGCAGAGCGGCGCCCAGGCGGTGCCAACGGCTTCCATGGTGGCGGCGGTAAGCACCCTTTTTAAGGCGTGAGAGCGCCGCCCGCCCAAGCGCTATCTCGCCCGCCTCAAAGCTCCAGCGCGCGATGCGATAGACCACAAAGTCGATGCCCTCAACCGCATCGCCAAAACCCGTGGCCTCGGCCTCAGCGCGCAGGCTATCCATGGTGTCGAGAAGCGCAGCCAGCTTGCGCGGCTGGCGCTGGGCGCCCGAGAGCGAACCCGGCACCCCCAAGCGGTAGATCCCGCGGCCATGGCGGTTGGCGCCAACACGTGCGCCGCGCATCAGTGCGCGCAACACGATCTCACCGTCCTGGTTGAGGCGGATCGCCTCGTCCCAGCCGCCGATCTGGCGGACAAAGGCCGTGCGCCAGAGCGTGGCTGAGGGATTGAGCTGCAAGCCGCTCAGCCACTCGCGCACCAGGCGGCGGTTGTCGTAATCCGGCGGGCCATAGGGGCCGCGCTGCTTGGCGCTACCATCGGGGTAGCGGATCTCCATGGTCGAAAACACCAGATCGGCGCCCTCGGTCTCGGCGGTCTCGATGGCACAGCGTAGGAGCGGGCCTTCGTAGGCGTCATCGGCATCGAGGAAGGCCACATACGGCGTCTCGGCCAGGGCGAGCCCGGCGTTGCGGGCGTGGTTGGCGCCTTGGTTGGGGCCGCTCTGCCACGTCAGGCGCCCGGCGCAGCGGGCCTCGTACTCTCGCAACACGGCCACGGTGGCGTCGGTCGAGCCGTCGTCGACGGCGATCAGACGCACCTCCGGGTGGTCCTGGGCGAGCACGCTGTCCAGCGTTTTACCCAGGTGACCGGCGGCGTTATAACAGGGCAGGACGACGGTGACGGCTGGGACGCTCATGGGCAAGGGCTCTCCGGTTGAGGCCCCCGCCATAGCGCGACGCGGGCTTGCGTGAAACGCTCGCGAGGGCGCAGCCGCTATGGCTTGGCCGCTGCAATCGCTCTACAGCCTTGTGCGCAACCGTTGGTTCACGCACAACGCTATGGGCTACGTTTTATCGCGATTTCCGAGTCAGTCGGTGTTTCCACCTTCTTCGGAATCGCCCTAGGAGGCTCCATGTCCGAGCGCCCGACCGTCTCGGTGGTGATCCCGACCTACAACCGCGCCCATGTGCTGGCCCAAGCCCTCGACAGCGTGCTCGGCCAGGACCCGCCGCCCGACGAGGTGGTGGTGGTCGACGATGGCTCGACCGACGACACCGCCGCGCTGCTCGCGCGCTATGGGGGGCGTCTGACCGCCGTGCACCAGGACAACGCCGGCGCCAGTGCTGCGCGCAATGCCGGGATCGCCAAGGCCACGGGCCAGTGGATCGCCTTTCTCGATTCGGACGACCGCTGGTGCCCGGGCCGCCTGAGCGTGCTCCACCGCGATCTGGCAGCCCACCCCCGTGTGGGCGTGCATATCGCCGATCTGCGCTATGTGGGCGAGGGTTATGACCGGGCGCTGTTCGAGATCGCTGGCCACCGCGCGCCTTTGGACGCGGCACGGCTGGTGGAGGATGCGCTGGCGCTGGCCCTGGCCGGGGTGTCGTGCCAGTCCGCGGCGGTGCGTGCTGAGTGGCTCGCGCACACTGGCGGGTTCGATCCGGGCCTGCGCATCTACGAGGACGCGGCGTTGTTTGCACGCTTGGCGTTGCTCGGGCCTTGGGCGGTGACGGCCGATACGGTGGCCGAGGTGGTGCGTCTGCCGGGCGACACCGGCGCCCTCAGCACGCTGGAGCGCACCCGCCGTCTGGAGAGCACGCGCGCGCGCGCCCTGGACCTGGCAGGCTTGGCAGCGCGTGAGGGGTTGAGCCCGGCGCAGGCCCATCTTTTGGCCACACGCGCCAGCGGAGCGCTGTTCATTCTGGCTTCGGTCGAGGCCGAGGCCGAAGCCGAGGCGGGGCACACCCGTTGGCGCCGCACGCTCTGGCAGGCGACGCAGCGCCACCCGAGCCGCCTGCGCGCCGCCATCAAGGCACTAGCCCCGGCGGTGCTCGGCCGGGCGGGCTTTCGTCTGATGTTGCAGGGGCGCCGGACGATCAGCCGGTCGTGAGCGGGGGTCTCTTGCCCCCTGTTGCCCCGACCAGCCCCCGTGCCCCCGACCAGCCCCCGTGCCAAGGGGAGGCGCTCAGCCCAGCCTATGAGAACGCCCACGGATCCGAGAGCGCTCTGGGCAGAGCCGCGCCATGGGGGTAGCATCGGGACACCCGCTTGCTGAAACGATCCGATCCCAATGCGCCCGCTTGCTGTTCTTGCCCTGGCTTTGCTGTTGCTGCTCCCTGCTCCGGGCGCGCGCGCAGAACATTTGACCGTCTTTGCTGCGGCAAGTCTGGCCGAGGCCATCGGTGCCCTCGTCGAGGCCTACGAGCGCGAGACTGGCACGCGTGTGCGCGTGTCGCTGGCCGCCTCGTCGACCCTGGCCCGCCAGATCGAGGCCGGGGCACCAGCCGATATCTATGCGGCGGCCCATCCGGTCTGGATGGATCGTTTGGAGCGTGCCGGACTGATCGCAGCACCCACGCGCACCGAGGCGCTGGCCAATGCCTTGGTGCTGGTCGGGCCCGCAGATCATGCCTTGGCGGCAGGGGAGGGAGCCTCCCCAGCGGCGGCGCTGGCAGCGATCCTGGCCGAGGAGGGCGCGCGCATTGCCGTGGGCGATCCCGAACACGTGCCCGTTGGGCTCTATGCCAAGGCTGCGCTGGAGACACTTGGGCTCTGGGACACGGTGGCACCGCGGCTCGCGCGCACCGACAACGCCCGCGCTGCCCTGGCGCTAGTAGCACGCGGCGAGGCCTATGCCATCGTCTATGCCAGCGACACCCGGCTGGCACCCTTGCAGGTGCTCGCGCGCTTTCCCAAGGCGAGCCATCCACCGATCCGCTATCCCTTCGCCGTCGTGACCGGGCGCCATGAGAGCCCCGCAGTCCGAGCCCTCTTCGCTCGCCTGACCGGCCCAGAGGCCGCTGCCGTTTATGCCCGCTACGGCTTTGAGGCGCTGCCGTGAGGGCCTCCCCGTGCTGAGTGCCGCCGAAGCCGAAGCCCTCGCGCTCTCCTTCCAGGTCGCGGCGGTGGGGGTGGGCGCGGCCTTTCCCTTCGCCCTCGCCCTGGCACTCCTGCTGGCGCGCCCACCCTGGCCCGGACGCGCGCTGCTCAACGCGCTTGTCCATCTGCCCTTGGTGCTGCCGCCGGTGGTGATGGGCTATCTGCTGCTGATCGCGCTTGGCACCCGCGCCCCGCTTGGTGCCTGGCTCGATCAGACGCTCGGCGTGCGCTTTGTCTTTTCCTGGCAGGGCGCGGCGCTGGCCTCGGCGGTGCTGACGCTGCCCTTCCAGGTCCGCGCCATGCGCCTTGGCTTCGAGGGCGTCGATGCCGGACTGCTCCAGGCCGCCGAGACGCTGGGCGCAGGCCCGCTCGATCGCTTCTTCAGTGTCGCGCTGCCCTTGGCGCTGCCCGGGATCGTCGCCGGGTTGATCACCGCCTTTGCGGCAGCACTTGGCGAGTTTGGCGCCATCATCACCTTTGTCTCCAACATCCCCGGCGAGACCCGTACGCTGCCGCTGGCGATCTACACCGCGATCCAATCACCCGGGGGGGAGGCGGCGGCGGCGCGTCTGGCCGCACTTTCCATCGCGTTGGCGCTGGCCGGGCTTGGCTTGGCCGAGTGGGCGAGTGCGCGCGCGCGCCGTCTGGTCGCGCCTTGAGCGCACACCGATGAGCCTCGATGTGTCCATTGCACATGCCTATCCGGGCTTTGCCCTCGATGTCGCCTTCCGCGTCGAGCGCCCCGGCATCACCGCGCTGTTTGGCCCCTCCGGTGCCGGTAAATCCAGCGTGATCCAGGCGGTGGCTGGGTTGCTCCGCCCTGAGGAAGGCCGCATCGCGATCGCCGGTGAGACCGTCTTCGACGCCGAGCGCGGTGTGATGGTGGCCCCACGACGCCGGCGCCTTGGCCTGGTGTTTCAGGACGCGCGGCTGTTTCCACACCTCAGCGTCGCCGCCAATCTCGACTACGGCGCCCGCCGTGCACGCCCGCGCCCAACCGGCCCGCAGCGTGACGAAGTCATCGCCCTTCTCGGCATCGAAGCTCTCCTGACACGCCGCCCGGCGGGGCTTTCAGGGGGCGAGCGCCAGCGCGTGGCCCTGGGACGCGCCCTCCTTGCCAATCCGCGCCTCCTCCTCCTCGACGAACCCCTGGCCGCCCTCGATCCCGCCCGCAAGGCCGAGATCCTGCCCTATCTGGAGCGCTTGCGTGACCAAGCGCGCTTGCCCATCCTCTACGTCAGCCACGCCATTGACGAAGTCACGCGCCTGGCCGACGACATGCTGGTGTTGAGCAAAGGCACGGTCGCTGCCGCCGGCCCGGTCGAGGACATTATGGCGCGCCTCGATCTGTTTCCGCTCACCGGACGTTTCGAGGCCGGGGCGGTGATCCGCGCCACGCTCACCCGCCATCTTGGCGCTGAGCGGCTCTCGGAGGCGACCTTTCCCGGCGGGGTGCTGCGCATTGCAGCGCTCGACGCTCCCCTTGGCACACCGTTGCGCCTGCGCATCCGTGCGCGCGATGTGATGCTGGCGCTCCGCCGCCCCGAAGGCCTCAGCGCGCGCAATATCCTGGCGGTGCGCCTGGCCGAGATCCGCCCCGAGGACGGCCCCTACGCCGATATCCGCTTGGAGTGCGCGGGGACCGGGCTGCTCGCGCGCGTCACCAAAAGCGCTGTGGCCGAGCTGGGCCTGCGCCCTGGGCTGGAACTGTTTGCCATCATCAAGACCGTGAGCCTGACCCGCGCCTCCACCGTGCGCAGTTGATACTGTTCAAACCAGCGCTGCCGGGCTAGCTAACAGCCCATGTCTGGAACCTTCTTCTACCTCGCCCTCGCTGGCTGTCTCGTCACTGCCATTGTGTTGATGATCGGCATCATCGGCTTTGGCACCGGCAAAGCCAGCGCGGCCTTCTCCAACAAGATGATGCGTCTGCGTGTGCTGGCGCAGTTCGTTGCGGTTGTGTTGATGATGATCACCGTATGGCTGGCGCAATCGGGCCAGTAGCGCATCCCAATCTCCCGCCACCCAGTCCCTTGCCGTATCGGGGCGGGTGTGCTCTTCCGCCCCCAATCCCTACCGCAGTCCGCCAATCGGAGACACGCCTTGGTCGTCCTCAGCAAGATCTACACCCGCACCGGCGATGCCGGTGAGACCGCCCTCGGCGACGGCTCGCGCGTGGCCAAACACTCGGCGCGCGTCGAAGCCTACGGTACCGTCGATGAGTTGAACGCCACGCTGGGTCTGGCGCGCCTGCATGTCGAGGCCGGCACCGAGATGGCCACAGCGCTCTCGCGCATCCAAAACGATCTCTTCGACATGGGCGCCGATCTCTGCACCCCGCACATGGAGCGCGATGGTGAGCGCGAGTACCCGCCTCTGCGCATGATCCCCGCCCAAGTCGAGCGCTTGGAGCGCGAGATCGACACCATGAACGCCGATCTGAAGCCCTTGCGCTCGTTCGTGCTGCCGGGGGGCTCGGCGTTGTCGGCCCACCTGCATCTTTGCCGCACCATTTGCCGGCGCGCCGAGCGCTTCACCATCGCGCTCTCGACGGTGGAAGGCGTCAACGAGGCGGCGCTCAAATACCTCAACCGCTTATCGGATTGGTTCTTCGTCGCCTCGCGCGCGGCCAACGCCAACGGCGAGGGCGATGTGCTCTGGGTGCCCGGCAAAAACCGCTGAGACGGAAGCCTGGTGGGGGCCCATGCCCAGATAAGGCCGAAACGATACGGCCAGGCGTGGAGAGTGTGCCCCCGGACGGCAGATAGGTTGCATGGCCGCACAATAACGGCGAAACTTACAGCCACGGCATACGCAACACCGGTCTTGTACGCGGAGCAGGCATGACGCACAGCAAAGCCACCGAAACCGGCTCTGGCCGTGTCAAGACGGTGTGGCGCTGGCTGGCTGGCGCGGTGCTGCTTTTGGCGAGCCCTGCCGCGGCGCTGCCTGATGATGGCAGCCGTGCCGCGCCTGCGCCTGCCCCCTTTAGTGCGAGCCTCCCCCTGCCGCGCCAGCGCCCGGCGGTGGTGGTCGGCACCCCGGCTCACCTCTGCCACCTGATCGCCGACAATGCCGCACGCGTTGGCATGCAGCCCGATTTCTTCGCCCGGCTGATCTGGAAGGAAAGCCGCTTCGACATCAAGGCAGTCTCGCCCGTCGGTGCCGAGGGCGTGGCCCAGTTCATGCCCTACACCGCCCGCGAGCGCGGCCTGAAGGATCCTTACGATCCCGAACAGGCGATCCCGGCCTCGGCGGATTTTCTGGCCGATCTCAAACGCGCCTTTGGCAACTGGGGCTTGGCGGCGGCGGCCTACAATGGCGGGCCGAGCCGGGTCGAGACCTTCATCAAGACCCGGCGCGGCCTGCCCTATGAGACCATCGATTATGTCCAGTCGATCACCTACCGCCCGGCGGAGTGGTTTCTGGGGGCGGGGCGCGAAGTCGAGGTGCGCCCTCTCGATCCGGAGAAGGGCTTTCATCAGGCGTGCAGCGCGCTGCCGGTGATGCGCACGCGCGCCTTGGCCAAATCCGGGCGGCGCTCGTACCCTTGGGGGGTGCAGGTCGCCCAAGGTGTAACGCGCTCGGCGGCACTGCGCGCCTTCAAGCGGGTTCGGAGCCGCTATAGCGCCGTGCTCGGTGGCAAGAGCGCTGGGGTCTATCGCTCCAAGCGCCGTACTGGTGCGCGGTATGCGGCGCGCATCGGCGCCAACAGCCGCAAGGCGGCGGGGCAGCTCTGCGCACGCCTCAAGCGCATCGGCGGGGCCTGCGTCGTGCTCAGAAACTGAGACCGACCGCAGACCGCAGTTGGGGCGCCTCGACAGCGCCCTCCCGACACACTCGATAAAATCGATGCCATCACAGCACGGTAGCGCCGCCAGCCAGGGAGGCGGTGGGTGCAGTGCGTCTTCGCGGATCCTTTCGTCTTCAGTGTATGTCAAGGCCTGTCACGCACAAAATATCGAGGCATTTTGTCGCATTGCTGGGTAAGACCATAGCTATATTTCCAACAACAACGGAAGTTTCAGAAAAAACAGAAAGGACGAGACATGAATGCCGTGATCTCTCTTGCACGCGCCGGCCTCGATCTGCCAGCCTTCAGCACGGCGCATTGGCTCATCCGCCTGCCGCTTGCTGGTATCATCCTGCAGCAGGGCTTCAGCAAGGCGCCGTTGGCTGCCGAAGACGCCGCAGCCTTTGGTGTGCCGCTGTTTCTCTGGGCCATGGCGGCGCTGGGCGAGATCGTTGCTGGTACCGCACTGATCGCTGGCGGTCTGATCAACAACTGGTTTGGTAACGTGCTGACCCGCCTTGCTGGTCTGGCCATCGCCATGATCGTGTTTGGCGTGCTTTATGTGGCCTATTGGGCGCCGCCGCTCGATCTGCTGCTCTACAATCAGTTCCACATTCTGCTGCTGGTTGGCGGGCTGTACTTCGCCCTGCGCGGCAACGAAGCCTGAGCCTTCCCCGGCCTCACGCGATGAGGCTTTGCTGATAGAGGAACCGCGCGGCTGCAAGGCTGCGCGGTTCGCTGCGTCATAATGGCACGGCCTTCAGGGTTTTACAGTTGCGTTTGCGTAAATCTCGGAAACGGGTAACGTGAAGGCAAACAAGAAAACCGGGAGGACCACCATGAACCTGCGACCTGATCCGACATTCCATCCCTCGGC
>JBCDHK010000122.1:0-9550 GCA_038750185.1 Pseudomonadota bacterium | reverse complement strand
TGAAAACCGAGCTTTTCCAATTGCTCGAAGCCATGGATGATGCCGCGCCCGCCACAGCCGCGGCCCACCTCGGGCCCGCCCAGCTCCATGGCGAAAACACCGTCGCGCTTGAAGCAGACATCGCCAATGCCGAGCTCCTCACCGGCGAGCTTCTTTTTGGCCGAGGTCTCGATGATGGTCGGACAGGCCTTGCCGCCGAACAGGAGCGAGGTGGTATCGGACTTGGGATCACAGCCGATCAAGAGCACACGCTTGCCCTGCTGGGCCATCATGTAGCTGAGGTTGGACAGGGTGAACGACTTGCCGATGCCGCCCTTACCGTAGATCGCGATGATCTGGGTGTCGCTGGTTGGCTCTTCGGTGATTGGCGCATCGGGTTCGAGCGCGGCCTCGGCACGCAGGCGCGCGACACCGCTGTCGGTCAGGATCGGGGGGTGGCCACCTTCTGGGGTCATGAAGCGTTCTTCCAGTCGAGGGTCATTTTGAGGCAGGCGGGATCGGTGAAGGCTTGGACGTACGCCTCAGGCGCCTTGGCGGCGGGGCGGGTGTGGGTGAGCAGGCCATCGAGGCTGAGGCGCCCAGTGTCGATGAGCGCGCAGACGGCACTGAGATCGGCGGGGCGCCACTCGGCGGCGATGGCGATCTGGGCTTCGCACATGAAGGCCGGCGGGAAGGCAAAGCGCACCGGCTCGGCGTAAAAGCCGGCCAGCACCAACGTGCCGCGCGGTGCGAGACGGGCGATCAGGGCGTCGAGATCGGGGGTGCCGCTGGCGTCGCAGATCCGGGCGTAGGTGCGGCGGATATCCTCGGCCGGGTCGAGCACGGGACAGACGCCGCCCGTTCGGCGCTCAGGTGCAGTCTCCCAAACCGTGGGTGTGCCGCCAAGAGCCAGGTTCAGGCGAGCGGCGAGGCGGCCGAGGACGCCATGGCCGACGATCAATCCGGGCAGGTGTTCGGGCGCGGGCGCGGCACCTTCGGGCACAGCGCGCGTGATGGCCCGATAGGCGGTGGCGGCAAGCGCCAACAACACCGCCTGGGCGCCGAGATCGGGCGCCACCGGCGAGAGCCGCACGCCGGATACCACCACGCGCGCCGCCGCACCGCCGAAGAGGCCCCGCGCCTCGCCATAACAGGTCGCTCCAGGGACGAAGACGCGCTCACCAACCCGCAGCCCCGCCTCGGGGCCAGCCTCGACTACCTCACCCACTGATTCGTAGCCCGGCACCAACGGATAGCCCATGCCGGGAAAAGGCGGCATGCGGCCCTCGTAGAACAGCTTTTCGGTGCCGGTGCTGATGCCACTCCACAGCATCTCGACCACGCAGTCGCCGGGGCCTGGATCGCTGAGGGAAAGTGTCTCCAATGCCAGCCGTTTGGGCGCATCGAGGACCACGGCGGTGGTGTGCATGGCGCTGTCGTCCTCCCAGGTTTGGACCGCCTGCTGCGGGCGGATTTTCCTTGGCGTCGGCCCATGATCCAGGGCCTTGACGCGGCTGTCGCCCGGGACGGCGCCTGGGCGGCAATCGATGCGGCGTAGCGCCGCGCTTTCAGCTGCCGCGTCTAGCAGCTTTGAGCGATTGTGTCAGCTTAGATTTACACTCAATTCTGTCAAGCTGAATTTGGCCCAGCGATGCGGTGCCACCAAGTATCACTCGGCAACAATCATCCCCGTCAGGAACGGGCGGCGCATGCGCGGGATGCGGATGCGCTCAAAACCGGCTTGGCGCAGCAAAGCGCTCAGCGCCGCCGCCGAGCGCGGGCGGCCATGGGTCATGGCCAGGAGGTAAAAGCCGAAATACGCATCACCCACGCGCGGGGTGCCGGGCGTGTCGCCCATGGGCTCGGCCACGATCAGCCGCCCGCCTGCCGGCAACGCCGCCCGCACACGCCGCAGCAGCGAGAGCGCCGCATCGTCGTCATGGTCGTAGAGCACACGCACGAGCGAGATGGCATCGGCGCCCTTGGGGAGCGCATCGTTGAAGAAATCACCGCCGAGCGCCTCGGCACGCTGGCCGAGCCCCGCTTCCTCGAAGCGCGCCGTGGCCTGATCAGCTACCGAGGGCAGATCGAACAGCCTGAGGCGCAGCCGCGGTGCTTGCCCGGCAACGGCGCGTAAGAAGGTGCCGTCGCCACCGCCGATATCGAGCAGACAGCGATGGCGCGAGAAACGATAGGCGGCCAGCACTTCAGACGAGATCATTGCCTGGGTCGCCGCCATCAGGCGCGTGTAGGGGGCGGTCTCGCCAGAAGCCAGATCGTGGGTGCGCCGTCCGCCGACATAGCCCCAGTAGCGCGAGAGTTCAGGCTCGGTCTCGCCGCGGAGCAGCGCCACGGGATCGGCGAGATCGCGGTAGAAGACGGCGTGGTGGGCGATCATCTCGCCAAGACCTGGCACACCGCGGTAAGCGGCGCCAATCTGGCCGAGACGGTAATGCCCGCGCCGGCGCTGGAGCAGGCCGAGCGAAGCCGCTGCCGTCAAGAGACGCTCGGTGCGCTCGGGGGTGAGGCCTAACTCGGGCGCGAGATCGGCTGCGGTGCGGGGCGCCCCAGATAGGCGCTCGAACAGATCAAGCTCGACGCACGCCTGAAGCACCTGGGCGTAGACAAACCCCGCCGTCAGATCGAACAGCGCCTCCGCCGAGCGCCGCGCCACACGCCGTGTCGGCCAAAAGGCAAGCGAGAACACCTGAAAGCGCGGGGTGGCGAGCAGACGATCGCGCAGCTTGAGCAGGCGCTCGACGACCCCTCCCGGCGGCGGTGTAGCGGCGGGGGCTGGGGGGACACCGTCCATGGCCTCAGGCGACCCCGGCGGGGGCGAGGCTCGACGGGGTCAGGCGGCGGGCTTGCAGACGCACCAGATCGCGCAGGGCTCCGGCGCCACGGCAGGGCGGGATCGCCTCGACCGCCTCGCCGAGCAGCGTCTCCAGGCGGGAAAGCGTGCCCGAGATGCCCAGCTCCGCAACCGCATTGGGACGGTCGTGCAGCAGGTCCTGGCCCGCGGGCTTGCCCAACTCTTCCGCACTCAAGACCGCATCGCGCAGATCGTCGGCGACCTGATAGGCTTCGCCCAGACGATCGCCGAGCGCGCGCCAGGGCGTGGGATCGGCACCAGCTGCCAGCGCGCCCATGCGCGTTGCGGCCACAAACAGCGCTCCGGTTTTGGCGCGGTGATAGGGGGCAAGCTCGATCTCGGCCTCGCTCTCCCAGCCCTGCCCGGCCACGATCCCGCCCGGCGTGCCGGTGGCGCGGGCCAGGGCCCCGACCAACCCGGCCAAGCGGCGCGGCGCCTCAGACCCGGCATGGGTGGCGGCATGGGAGAGCGCCTCGAACGCCATCACGATCATCGCATCGCCCGCGAGGAGCGCTAGCGCCTCGCCGTGGGCTGCGTGGACGGAGGCCCGCCCGCGGCGCTCCTCGGCGTCGTCGAAACAGGGCATGTCGTCGTGGACCAGCGAGGCGCAATGCATCAGTTCGATCGCGGCGCCGGACGCATCGGCCAGCGCCGGCGCATCATCGCCACAGGCCGAGGCCACCGCAAGGCAGAGCATCGGGCGCACCCGCGCGCCCCCTGGAAACAGCGCATGACGGATGGCGCGCGCCAAGCGCGGCGGCGCGGGGGCGGCCTCACCGCGGACGACGGCGGCATCGAGGGTGCGTTCGATCCGGTTTAGGGTGTCCATATCGCCTCCACGCGCCTAGCGGCTGTTGTAATGCAAGGCTGTCGGCCTTACTGTCAAGTTATGTGGACACAGCCGACAGCCCAAGTCAACGCCGGATCGCAAGCCTGCCCGCCCGCGCGTGAGGATGCGCCATGGGCATGAGCGAGCGCGTGGTCGTGGTCGGGGCCGGGCTCGGCGGACTTGCCGCCGCCGCCGAGCTTGCGGCCATGGGCGCTGAGGTGACGCTTTGCGAAGCCCAAGCCACCCCCGGCGGCAAGGCGCGGCGCGTGCGCGTCGGCGACGCCAAGGTCGCGGGAGGCCCGACGGTTTTCACCATGCGCTGGGTGTTCGACGCCCTGTTCGAGCGCCTTGGCACGCGCCTCGAAGACCACCTGAGCCTGCACCGCGCCGACATCCTCGCCCGCCACGCCTGGCCCGATGGCACACGCCTCGATCTCTTCGCTGACCAAGCCCGCTCAGAAGCCGCAGTGGCCGAATTCGCCGGGGGCGAGGAAGCCGCACGCTTTGCCCGCTTCTCGGCCCGCGCCGAACGGCTCTATCGCACCTTCGCCAAAACCATGATCGAGGCCGACAAACCCGGGCCCCTCCAGGTGGCGCGGGCGGTCGGCGCGCGCTTTGGGGTGCTGGCCGACATGGGCTTTGGCGGCACGCTCTGGCAGGCGCTGCGCTCAGAGCTGCGCGACCCGCGGCTGCGCCAGCTCTTCGCGCGCTACTCGACCTATGTCGGCGGCTCGCCGTTTCTCTCGCCTGCGTTGCTGATGCTGATCTGGCATGTCGAGCGCTCGGGCGTCTGGCTGGTCGAAGGCGGCATCCACCGCGTTGCCCAGGTGCTGGCGGGGCTCGCCGAGACCCAAGGCGCACGCCTGCGCTACAACGCCCCCATCGCCGAAATCCTCGTCGAGCGGGGCCGCACCGCCGGCGTGCGCCTGACCACCGGCGAGCGCATCGAGGCCGGTGCGGTCGTCTTCAATGGCGACCAAGCCGCGCTTTCTGCCGGGCTGCTCGGCCCCCGCGTGCGCCGCGCCGTGCGCGCCCTGCCCCGCCGCGCCCGCTCGCTCTCGGCGCTCACCCTCTGCCTGCACGCTAAAACCGAGGGCTGGCCGCTTGCCCACCACAGCGTGATCTTCGGTGCCGACTACCGCGCCGAGTTCGACGAGATCCTGCGCGCGCGCCGCCTGCCCTCCGATCCCACCGTCTACCTCTGCGCTGAGGACCGCACCGGCCCCACGCCCCCGCGAGGCCCCGAGCGCCTGCTCGCCATCATCAACGCCCCCGCCGACGGCGACCGCCGCGCCTTCACCGATCAGGAGATCGAGACATGTCAGACGAAAGCCTTGACGGTACTGGCCCGATCGGGTCTGAGGCTGTCGCTGCCGGACGCCGGCGCTATCGCGACCTCGCCCGCGGGGTTCGAGACGCTGTTTCCGGCGACGGGGGGAGCGCTCTATGGGAGGGCGCCGCATTCCTGCGCGGCGAGCTTTCTGAGGCCGGGAGCAAGGACGCGGATCCCGGGGCTCTATCTGGCCGGGGGGAGCGTGCACCCGGGCGCGGGCGTGCCGATGGCGACGCTCTCGGGGCGCATGGCCGCCCGAGCCTGGGCGGGCGACCGCGCTTCGACCTCCGCGTCGATCCCGGCGGCTACCTCTGGTGGTATGTCGATGCCATCTCCGACGACCGCACCCACGCCCTCTCGCTGATTGCCTTTGTCGGCTCGGTCTTCTCGCCCTACTACGCCTGGCGCGGCCGCCAAGCGCCCGAGGACCACTGCGCGCTCAACGTCGCCCTCTATGGCCCGCGCGCGCGCTGGACCATGACCGAGCGCGGCCGCCATTCGGTGACGCGCGATGCCACCAGCTTTGGCGTCGGCCCCTCGCGCCTCGATTGGGAGGGCGATGCGTTGCGCATCACCATCGACGAGATCGCCGTGCCGCATCTGCGCCCGGTGCGCGGCACGATCCGCCTCCACCCCGAGGCGCTGACCGACTATGAGGCGGTGCTCGACAGTGCGGGCCATCACTGCTGGCGTCCGTTTGCACCTTTGTCGCGCGTTGAGGTGGCATTGGAAGCGCCGGGGCTCAACTGGTCGGGTCACGGCTATTTCGATGCCAATATGGGCACGCGCCCGCTCGACGAAGATTTCCGGCATTGGAACTGGTCGCGCTCGCGCCTCGGCGACAGCGCGCGCATCTTCTACGAGGCCGAGCGGCGCGATGGTACGGATCTGGCGCTCGATCTGCGCGCTGGGGTGGACGGCACTGTTGAAGTCTCGGACGAGACACCACCCAAGGCCGCCCTGCCCGGCACGCTCTGGCGTGTGGCGCGGGAGACGCGCTCGGAGGCAGACGCGCGCATCTTGCGCCGGATGGAGGACGCGCCGTTCTACAGCCGCGCCATGCTGGAGACCCGCCTCGACGGCCAAGTGGCCGAGACCGTGCACGAAAGCCTGGATCTCGACCGCTTCGCCAGTCGCTGGGTCAAGGCGCTCCTACCCTGGCGGATGCCGCGCGCGACGTGGTGGGGGGGCTGAGCCGCCTCAAGCCCGCCCGCGCTTTCTACAGCATTGCGCGTGAGCGTTGGCTCACACGCTACGCTGTAGAGCGTTGTTTTACCGAGATTTCCTGGTCAGTCGGTGTTTTCACCTCCCTTGAAATCGCTTTAGCCGCACGCGGGGGCAGCGGACGCCGCGGCTGAGTGGCCAGGGCCGAGGGCTTGTCCTCCTCGCTCGCTGGGCGGCGGCAGGCGCGGATTTGACCGCGCGCAAACCAGATCAAGCCGCCAAACACCAGCAGCAACTCCAAAAATACCAACATGTCGTAGGAGATGAACGGCTCCAGATAGATGATCTCCATCGCACCCTCACACTACCAATTCATGCGCGTTGGGATTGCGCTTCATCACCGAATAGTTGAGCGCCGCGGCGATGCTCACCCAAACCAGATACGGCACCATCAGTCCAGCCGCCAACGTGCTGACTGGCACAAAGGCCACGATGCAGAGCGCAATCGAGAGCCAAAGCGCCCCCACCGCGATCATGCCGAGATCGGGACGGCGCAGTCCGAAAAACACCGGCGACCACGCCGCGTTCAACACGATCTGCACCCCCCAGGCGATCATCGGGATCGTTGCCTCTCCAGGTGCAGCCGAGGTCCAGACGATATACCCCGCCGCAGCGATCATGCCGTAGAGGATCATCCAGACCACGGGAAACGCCCAATTGGGCGGGCGCCAGTCCGGCTTGTCGAGGGCCTCGTACCACTTGCCAGGGCCGAAGAACGCACCGGTCATCGCCGCACCGAAGCAGGCGATGATGAACACGAACAGCGACCACGAGAAAATGTCGAGCATGGCTCTTCTCTCCTATTCGGTTTCCCATAGAGACTAGAGCGGGAAGCGGCCCCGGTCAGCCCCTTGTCGGGCAATGAGCGAAACAGCGTGGCTGGGTGCGACGTTATCGCCCGGCGCCAGAGCGCACTGCAGGACGGGCAGTGGCCTGGAGGCGGTCGCGCAGCTCCATTTCAGCCCAGAGATCGACCACCCAGGCAACGCGATCCCCCCAATCGGGCAGGGGGGCGGGGGTGCTCGTCGCCGCCTCGACCAGATAGCGCGTCTCATCGAGCGCGGGCTTGGCCAGCGCCCAGGTGCGCTTGAGCGGCAACACCGAGGTCCGCGCGGCCTTGGCAGCCAGGGCCAACTTGCACACCGGTGAGACCACGGCGCGGCTATCGATGGCGTTATAGCCTGCGCGCGCCACCTCGCGCCCGATCTCGGCATAGAGAAAGCGTGCAGCATAAATCGCCGGGCGACAATCGCGGGGCAGGCGCGCAATTCCGGCCTCAGCGCGCAGATAGAGCGTATCGGCCTCGCGCAAGAGCCGCGCCACGACCCGTGCGAGCGCTGGCGTATGCCGTGGCTCGGCGATCAGCGCTTCAGGATCGATCCACGCCTCAGCCAGCCAATCGAGCGGCAGATAGACACGGCCGTTGCGCGCGTCCTCGCCGACATCGCGGGCGATATTGGTGAGTTGCATTGCCACACCAAGATCGCAGGCGCGCGCCAGCATGCGCTCAGAGCGCACACCAAGCAGCACCGCCATCATGCCGCCAACAGCCCCCGCCACTCGCGCGGCATAATCGGATAGGGCCGACAGCGTGGCATAGCGCCGGCCCTCGGCATCCCACGCCAAGCCCTCGATCAGCGCCTCGGGCAACGCTTTGGGCAGATCGAACGCCTCGACGGTGCGCGCGAGCGCCCGGTCCGGCGCGGCATCGAGGGGCTGGCCGGCATAGAGGCGGTCGAGCCGGTGGTACAAGCGCTCGACGGCGGCATGTTTGTTGCCGGTGCCGAGATCGACGGCATCGTCTGCCAAGCGGCAAAACGCGTAGATGGCATGGGCCGGGCGGCGCAAGCGTGCCGGTAAAAACCGCCCCGCCGCGTGAAAGGAGTGCGAACCATGGCGGATCGCCTCGGCACAGGCGGCGAAATCGGCCAGTGCCGCCTCCGACCACGCTGGGCCAAACCATCCCGTCTCGCGCGACGCCATCTCAGACCAGGGCATGGGGCTGGGGGACGAGAGTATCGAGGAGCTTGGCCGAGCCGACCACCCCCGGCAACCCCGCGCCCGGATGGGTGCCCGCACCGACGAGATAGAGCCCCTCGACTTCCTCGGAACGGTTGTGAGGGCGAAACCACGCAGCTTGGAGCAGGCGCGGCTCCAAGCTGAAGCCGGCGCCGTGGGGGGAGAGGTAGCGATCGCGGAAATCGAGCGGGGTCATCTCGCGCTCGCTGACGATGTGGGGGGAGAGGCCTGGCAGCACCGTCTCCTCCAGGCGCTGGCGGATCAACGCCTTGTAGCGCGGCGCCTCGACGGCCCAGTCGTGACCAAAGCCGAGATGGGGCACGGGCGCGAGCACATAAAAGGCGTCGCCCCCGGGCGGGGCCACGCTCGGATCGGTCGCGGAGGGGCGGTGCAAATAGAGGCTCATGTCAGGCGCCAGACGCCCGCGGCGGAAGATGTCCTTGACCAGCGATTTGTAGCGCGGGCTCATCAGGATCGTGTGGTGGGCGACATCCTCCCAGCGCCGGTCCGTGCCGAAGTACCAGACGTAGAGGCTCATCGAATACTTTTGGCGGGCGAGTTTGGCGTCGGTCCAGCGCCGGCGCGTGTGGGCGCGCAGAAGATGGGTGTAGGTCCAGGCGGCATCGGCGTTGGAGACCACCACCTCCGCGGGCACCAAGCTGCCCGAGGCCAGACGCACCCCGCG
This sequence comes from Pseudomonadota bacterium, assembly GCA_038750185.1. Lineage (GTDB taxonomy): Bacteria > Pseudomonadota > Alphaproteobacteria > Rhodobacterales > Rhodobacteraceae > Thermohalobaculum. The sequence continues at coordinate 609 of JBCDHK010000122.1, read as the reverse complement.
CGCGCGGCCATGCTCGACCGCGATCTCATCCACCTCCACGCCGTAGCGGATCTCACCGCCCTGGCGCTCGACCAGCCCGGCCATGGCACGCGCCAACGCATTGGTGCCGCCCATGCAGTAGTGCACGCCAAAGCGGCTCTCCAGATAGGCGACCAGGCAATACATCGCCGTGGCGGCAAAGGGATCGCCGCCGATGAACAGCGGATGGAAACTGAGCGCCGCGCGCAGCCGCGGATCGCGCACACAAGACGCCGCCGCCGTGTGCACCGAGCGGTCGGCCCGGAGCCGCGCCACATCGTAGAGCCAGGGCACCATGTCAGTCAGGCGCGAGAACGGCACCTGGCCAAGCCCATCAAAGCCGATGCGGTAGCGCTCGGCGCTTTGCGCCATAAAACGCTCATAGCCCTTGAGATCATCGGGCGAGAGGCGGGCAATCTCAGCGCGCATCGCCTCCGGGTCGGAGCGGCAGGTGAAGTGGGAGCCGTCGTCGAAGCGCATGACGTAGAACGGATCGAGGGCGCGCAGGTCCACGTCCTCGGCCATCTCACGCCCGCAAAGCTGCCAAAGCTCCTCGAACAGATGGGGTGCGGTGATGATGGTCGGCCCAGC